>JAWOEM010000042.1:0-4464 GCA_046482785.1 Salinivirgaceae bacterium | reverse complement strand
AGGTAGAGACTAAAGAAAATGCAAAAAACAATAAAGCGCTTGCAAACACTGCAAGCGCTTTTTTTTGGCCTTAAAAAAGTTATCCCTCTTTATTCACGAAAGGGTGAAGCGAATTTCATGAATGTGGGGCGAAATAAGGGATGGCAAAGCGGGTAACCCCGTCTTAGAAATACCCAACCGAAGAGCACAGCGATGAGCTCACCGAAGGTAAATTTGAGCTATCTGGTTTTGCCAAATTTGTTGGTATTTCTTAGTCGTAGAAAATTCATCAATTTTTCGGGTTACGCCGCATGTTTACCACTCCTCCCGAAGCAATGCGTAAACAATATCATCGACCCATTGCCCACCCATAAAAAGACTTTTTTTAAAATGAGCCTCTTTTCTGAATCCAAGTCGTTCTACCAAGCCTATCGAGCTTTTGTTTGCAGGGTCAATTGAAGCAATTATGCGATGCTTGTTTAAATCGTTAAACAAATACTCGATAACACGCTCGACCGCCTCAGTTGCATAACCCTTGTGGTGGTAGTGCTTGTTTAGCGTGCAACCTATTTCAGTTTGTTTATTCTCCGATCCGAAAAAGTGAATGCCAAGGTCTCCGATTAGTTTTTCGGATGCTTGTTCAATAATTACCAATTGAAACCAACTGGATGGCTCGTTAATGTATTTTGCCAATTTATGGATGAACGCTTCAACATCTGAAATAGAATTGGGAATTGAGCCTTGGTATTTGTTGGTTTCCCTATCTGACCGGTATTCGAAAATAGCAGCTTTGTCCCCTATGGATACCGGGCGCAATATTAATCGTTCTGTTTCAAGCTTTAGGTCATTATTGGTTTGCACAATATGCTTTTTAGTTGTATTCTTTTATTACGATTCCTTGCTTGCAATTACCAACATCTCAAAGTCGTTCGGTGTTAATGCATCCTGCCGCGAAAAAGCACCCAACTTAGCTCCAAATAGTTCAATGGATGAAAAGCCCAGCGTTTTGAGTAACCACGTTATTTCGCTGGGAACATAATACCGTTCATTACACGCTAACTCTTTTACTACGCCAGCGTCATCTTCAAGTTTGGTAATATTGTAGTCCCTAAATGTCATCAAATCAAAGTTTTTGCTGTTGTAGGTGGCATTTCCTTCCACTGTGTTTTTGCTGTGAAATTCATTGATCGAATGCATGAGTGGAAAAAGGCCGTTTAGTGTGGTGAAAATAAAGGTCGACTTTTGTTTAAGCGATTTTGTCACATTTTGTAATATTTCATAGTTCATTTCATCTGTTTCCATCAATGGAAAGCCTCCTTCGCATAGCATAATAGCTGCGTCGAATTGGTTTTCAAAAGGTAGTGAGCGGGCATCGTGCTGCAAAAATGGAATAGAAAAGCTTTCGTTTGCGGCTTTTTCTTGTGCCTTCTTTAGCATCGATTCCGATAGGTCGATGCCGGTAACTGAGTAACCCCTTTTTGTTAACTCAATGGCGTGACGACCAGTACCACAGCCAATATCAATTATTTCTAAGTTTTTGTTGAAGTTTAACTCTTGCTCAATAAAATCGCATTCCCCTTTTGTTCCCTGGGTAAAAATTTCGTTTTCGTATTTTTGAGCGTAGTTTTCAAATAGCGACTCATACCATTGTTTTTTATCCATCGAATTGATCTTTTAAGGTTTGTATAAATTCTCTGCAGGCCTCGTGTTTTCTGACTTTACTCCGTTCTTTTCTACCGTAAATTTGCCTCGTTTCCCCTGTGTTAAGTTATCAAAAAAAGTTTTTTGTTTCTTGCATAAGAATATTGCAAAGTTACATAATACATAGATTAAATTTTATCTTTGTTGGCTTATATTTTCTTAAATTTTATGCAGATGAACCGAGCCATTCCAACTATTATTTTTATTTTACTTTTCGTAATTGCGTCCGCACAAGCTCAGCCAGATTCGACTAAACAGGAGCAATTTGCAACTGTTACTCCTGATTCTGCCTTCAATATGGGGAACTTGTATAGTTCTCTTTTTGCCATTAAGGGACATGTTTCCGGTCTTACAATTTCGAAAAGTGGTGGCCATGCGCTCGTAAATCCTTCGGTATTTATCAGAGGCGTATCTTTTTTTGGAATCGATAACCAACCACTGTTTGTGGTCGATGGTGTTATTGGTGCCGATCCAAATACAATTGCTCCCGAAAATATTCAATCCTTTACGGTTCTTAAAAACGCTTACGAAACGGCCAAATATGGTATTCGGGGAGGTAATGGCGTAATCGAAATTGTAACTAAAAATGGCGGATCAGAGCGTAAATTGAATGTGGAATACCACTCGCTTATCTCAATTGACCAAACTGCTAATCGAATGGATTTGCTTTCGGCTGATCAGTATTTATCAAGGGTGCACGAATACGCAAATGAGGTAAGTATACCTGTGGATTCATTTCGATTGAATAACGGCAGCGTTGACTGGCAAGACGAAGTTTTTCAAACAGCCGTTACGCATCAGCAACAATTGGCGCTTCATGGAACAATCAAAAATACCCAATACCGGACTTTTATCAGTTATCGCAAGCAACCCGGTTTGGTTATTTTGTCCGAGAGCGAAACGGTAGGAGCAGGAATTTCAGTTCAGCAAAGTGCACTTAATAATAAATTGCGTTTCGGAATCAAAAGTCATTACAAACAATTCAGTTATGATGGTCTACACCCTGAAGATGAATATGGTGTGATGTATAATACTTATAGAAGGAGCCCACTCGACCCGGTTTACAATGATGATGGTGGTTATTATGAGAACTGGAATGCATTTCGATACATTAATCCTGTGCATCAACTGAATGTGTACGAAGACAAAACGGTAAAGAAGAATTATATAAATAGCGGATTTGTTTCTTATGATGTTCTTGATGGCTTAATTGCTTCGGTTAATGCCGGACATACTTTTACCGATTCCGATCGACAATCCTTTTTCCCAAGGATGCCAAGTTATTATTCGAATGTAATACATAATGTTCTCACCCAATATGAGCTTTTTCAAATGAAAGCAAGGTTGTCATTTGAAAAAGAGATCTTTCAGCACCATAATCTGAAAGCATCTGCTAGCTATAGGTTTATAACAGAGGATCGTGAAATGGGAAATGTAACCGAAAAAATTACTGATACAATTACATTTACGCATGAATTGCTTGGATACTATAAGCGTTCGCAGGCTGTAACGGCTCAGTTGGGGTACTCTTTTAAAAACAGTTATTTTGTTTCTGGTACATTGCGGGGCGACAAGCAAAAACGCGATTACCATGACGATTTTATTGCTGATACTTTTATGGAAGATTTAGGCGATGGAATATTTTTTTCAACCCTGCCAGAGAGTTATAATGAACCAAACAATTATTGGAGCTACGGAGTTCATGCTGGTTGGAATGTTCATCAGGAGTCTTTCGTAAAAAAGATCAAACAACTTAATTATCTGCAATTATCGTTCGGATACGGAGAAAATTATTCACAAAAAAATGAGCTCAATCGTTTTGTATTATACGATTTGGCCAAATACAATTTACCCAACGCCATTACTAAGGAATGGATTACACAAGCACATTTTTCCATGTTTGATAATCGGGTTTTCGGAAAAATCAATTTCTACAATCGGAAATCAATAGCTCACTTTAAATATATTCCAAGCGGTTTTGTTCAAGAGGCTTTGAGCGCCGATATGGTGGTTGAAAATAGCGGGATTGAAATTGATTTGAGTTCGATTGTGGTTGAGCAAGCAAACCTGAAATGGATTACTTCAATGAATCTGTATAGCAATCGAAACTTGGTTACTCAATTTGAATTTCACAATCCAATAGGCTTTGCTCCTGAGTATAATTACCCTTTAGATGATAACATCGTTTTATCATCAGAAGGAGAAGCTATGTACTATTTTTTTATGGCACAAACCATAGGAGTAATTGATAATCAATGGGTGTATTTAGATGAAGATGGTAGACTTACCACTGATTATTATAGAGCAAAAAAGAGAGTTATGGGAACTATTTTCCCCGAATGGCAATTGGGCTGGCAAAACAATTTTTCCATAGTGGAAAATATCGACTTTTCTTTTTCATTACGCTACGTACATGGCCATTCTATATACAATAATAGCAGGGCTGTATTAAGTAATGTTGGATTACCTGTGTTCAATATGTTAGCAGATGAGTCTGATGCTGAGCAATTATATTACTCTATTGCTGATACATACCTGGAAGATGCTTCCTATCTACGAATCGATAATGTAACTGTCGGCTATACCATCGACCTTAGCAAATGGGTTGAACACGGAAAGGTTAGACTTTACGCCGGAGGAAACAACCTGCTAACGCTCACAAAATATTCAGGGCTCGATCCCGAACTCAATTATTTCGATGCAAAACCGGGAATTGAAGACCCCAATGGCTATCCGCCCATTCGTTCGTTTGTTTTTGGTCTGAAACTTACGCTTTAGAAAATA
>JAWOEM010000521.1:0-7726 GCA_046482785.1 Salinivirgaceae bacterium | reverse complement strand
CCGAGAAGTACCATCAGGAAAGCTACCCATTGAAGTAGGTGCCGTAGTACAAAATGTGGGAACTACTTTCGCAGTTTACGAAGCAGTGCAAAAAAACAAACCACTAGTTGAACGAATTGTAACGGTAACCGGAAAATCGGTGAGTAAACCATCGAACTTGCTGGTGCGCATCGGAACTCCGGTTAGCAAGCTTATTGATGCTGCGGGTGGTCTACCCGAGGATACGGGAAAGGTTGTGAGCGGTGGTCCCATGATGGGCAAAGCCCTCAACGATTTAGAAGCCCCTGTAACCAAGGGAACCAGCGGAGTGCTTATTTTTGCCGACAAAGAAGCGCATCGTAAAGTCTACGATGCCTGTATACGCTGCGGAAAATGCATCACAGCGTGTCCAATGGGGCTAGAACCATTCTTGCTGATGAACTACACAGAACAGCAAATGTGGAGCGAAGCAGAAACCGATAAAATAATGGATTGTATGGAATGCGGTTCGTGCTCATTTACATGTCCGTCTTACCGTCCCCTGCTCGATTATATCCGATTGGGAAAATCTAATGTGAGTCAAATAATCAGATCAAGAAAACAATGATGAATAGATTACTAACCGTATCACCATCACCTCACGTCAAAGGGCACGATTCCGTACGTAGCATAATGTACGGAGTAGTGATCAGCTTAATTCCTGCACTTGGGGTTGCAGTTTACTTTTTCGGGCTCGACGCCCTCAAACTTACGCTTGTTGCTATAGTTGCAAGTGTTGTTTTCGAATGGCTAATTCATAAATTCATACTCAAAGAACGCCCCATGTCGGCATTTGATGGCTCTGCCATCATAACCGGTATGCTGCTTGCATTCAACGTTCCATCGAACCTTCCCATATGGATGATGGTCATTGGAGCATTAGTAGCTGTTGGAGTTGGAAAAATGTCATTCGGCGGACTAGGTAAAAACATCTTCAACCCGGCACTTGTGGGTAGGGTTTTCATGCTCATTTCCTGGCCGGTAGAAATGACAACCTGGCCGGCCAATCGTTTTCATTTGGCCGACGGATACACCGGCGCCACACCGCTCGGTTTGATCAAAGAAGGAGTTGGGGGCGGAAAATCCGTTTCTGAACTAATGGATCAGGTTCCAACTGCATTAGACTTTTTTGTAGGAAACATGTCAGGATCATTAGGAGAAATATCGGCTTTAGCCATCCTAATTGGCGGGATTTACATGCTAATGCGAAAGATCATTACATGGCATGCCCCGATAGCTATTTTCGGAACCGTATTTATTTTTAGTGCCATTATGCATGCCATTAATCCGGAAATGTATCCCGCTCCACTATTCCATTTACTTACAGGAGGATTATTTATTGGGGCAATTTACATGGCTACCGATATGGTAACCTCACCGATGACAGGCAAAGGGCAAATTATTTTTGGTGTTGGAATTGGAGTAATAACCATGCTTATTCGGTATTGGGGGGCATACCCGGAAGGCGTATCGTTTGCCATACTAATTATGAACGCCACGGTACCCATCATTAATCGATACACAAAACCACAACGATTTGGAGAGGAGGTAAACAATGGCTAAAAGAGAATCGACATTTGGCAATATGGTTATCACGCTTTTTGCGGTTACATTTATTGCATCGGCCACGCTGGGTGGTATATACGAGTTAACAAAAGAGCCCATCAAAAAGGCATTACAGGCCAAGAAAGAAGCCTCAATAAAGCAGGTTTTACCTGAATTTGATAAATTAGAGTCGTATAAAGTGCTTTATGAAGAAGGTGGCGATTCATTGGAGTTCAATGAAGCATATTTGAATGGAGAACATATTGGAACTGCCATTGAAACATATACAGATAATGGTTTCAGCGGACGTTTCAAAATCATGGTCGGATTTCTTCCCAATGGCAATATAAACAACACTGCGGTTCTGGAACACAAAGAAACTCCGGGACTGGGAGATAAAATGGAAGCTTCAAAGGGTGATTTCCCAGATCAATTTAAAGGGTTAGAACCCACAAAACCAAACTTAACCGTAAAAAAAGATGGCGGTAAGGTAGATGCCATAACCGCAGCTACCATTACATCGCGCGCATTCTGCGACGCCATTGAACGGGCAAACAAAGCACTTAAGATGAAAGGAGGTACGAAATGAGTCAATTAAAGAACTTTAGTAAAGGATTCATTAAGGACAATGCAGTATTTGTACAGTTGTTGGGACTTTGTCCGGCATTAGCTGTTACATCAAGTGCTGAGAATGGATTAGGCATGGGACTGGCCACAACGTTTGTGTTGGTTATGGCCAACATTGTAGTTTCGCTCGTAAAAAACCAGATTCCCGACAAGGTGAGAATTCCATCGTTCATTGTCATTATCGCAAGTTTCGTTACGATTATTGACCTAAGCATGGCCGGATACCTACCGGCTTTACATGCATCATTAGGGATTTTTATTCCACTCATTGTGGTAAACTGTTTGGTTTTAGGCCGAGCAGAAGCTTTCGCATCGAAAAACAATTTAGTTTCATCAGCGCTTGATGGATTAGGAATGGGGCTTGGTTTTGCATTTGCACTCACATTACTGGGTGCCGTACGAGAGTTGTTGGGTGCAGGAGCAATATTTGGTATGCAAATACCAATATTCCCCGAAACCGATAAAGGAGCGCCAATTACAATGCTCCTATTCGTGCTTGCTCCGGGTGCTTTCATTGCACTCGGCTACCTTATTGCCATCATTAATCAATTTAAAAAATCATAAATAGCTGAATTATGGAAATTTTTGCAATTGTAATATCGGCCATTCTTGTCAACAATATTGTATTGATGCAGTTTTTAGGAATTTGCCCATTTATGGGAGTTTCCAAAAAACTATCAACAGCAGTAGGAATGACAGGTGCGGTTACATTCGTAATGGTTCTGGCGACTATAGTTACGTATTTGATTCAAACGTATGTACTGGAACCACTTAGCATTGGATACCTTCAAACCATTTCGTTCATTCTGGTTATTGCATCGTTTGTACAAATGGTTGAAATTATACTTAAAAAAGTAAGTCCGCCTCTCTATCAGGCTTTAGGGGTATTTTTACCACTAATTACAACGAACTGTGCAATTATGGGTGTAGCTTTACTCACCATACAGAACAGTTACAACCTGATGGAGGGTATTATTTTCGCCATTAGCTCTGCCATTGGTTTTGGAATTGCTATTATTCTTTTTGCCGGCATTCGAGAACATCTCGATTTAATGAATGTTCCCAAAGGCATGCGAGGAACACCAATAGCTTTAGTTTCAGCCGGAATTCTTGCCATGGCATTTATGGGATTTTCGGGGCTGGTTTAAAAATATTTATTCCACAAAAAAAAGCGCAGCCTGAGGCTGCGCTTTTTTTTGCTTATCAATTCGTTATATATTGTCGATGCAGATTTCGCATTAAATAAATGTTTTATCTGTTTATTTTTAATATTCAAAGGTCATATGGAATCACATGGTCTAAAATAATCACTCAATACTGCGTGTGTGTTGAATAATTATTTTAATCAGGCTTCATCTGTTTTAGATTGGCCATAAAAAAGCATGTTATCTCATCGAATTGAAAACCTATTGTACTTCCAATTCAAGAGATAACATGCACACGAAAATTAAGAACGCATTTCAGTATTGCTGCAACGGTTAGGAAAAACGAAATAAACTAAAATCTATTTATTCGTCTTCGTCTAAGTCGTCGAAGCTAACATCTGTAAATTTTTCAACAACCTTATTCGGGTCATCGTTTTCCATATCTTCACGCGGAGTAAGCTCAGGCTGGTTTTCTTTTATGAAACTAACAACCTCTTCTAACCCCTCTGTAAACTTTTCGAAATCTTCTTTGTAGAGAAAAACTTTATGCTTTTCATAAAAGAAGCTACCGTCTTGATTAAATTTCTTCTTGCTCTCAGTAATTGTCAAGTAGTAGTCATTACGGCGAGTTGCTTTTACATCAAAAAAGTAAGTCCGTTTACCGGCTCGTACTGCTTTTGAGAATATCTCATTTCTCACTTTACCTGATCCGTTTTCTTTGTTCTCAAATCCTTCCATTATACATCATTTTCAATTTCAACAATCTTGCACAAAAATAGAAATTATTTCCTTTAGTAATTAAGTAAATTCAAAAATCTTAGTCACGAAATCATTTTATCGGTTTGTTCTTAGGCGCTGTGTCAAAACAACCATGACAAAAACTTTCAAAACACTACAAAACAATGCTTTAGAAAAATGTCTTTCGTTTCGATAAATTATAAAAAAACCGACACCATTCGTTTTCTTCCAAAAATGGTGTCGGAAAATCAATGTGGCTATTTTTAATTTCACCCAAATTGAGCGGCTGTGTCACAAATGGCGAGTTCCCGGTTAAAAACAGTACTCACACAATTTATAAATCACCGCAACTATTTTTTATACTCTTCAAAATCGTCATCCTCCATATTTATTTCTACACCTGAACCCGTAGATGACTTTTGTGCGGTCGGTTTTTGAGATCTGGATTTTTCGGTTATAGACTTCCTTGTCTCTTCAATCTTATCATCGTCGAGCAATTTTTTCAATCGTTCAAACTCTTTTCGCAGATCGGCTTTTTTGGCCGTATTGTGTTCTTCTCTTGTGGTTTTCAGGAAGCTAATAGCATCACTCAGGCTTTCGCTTTGCGATGAAAGCTGCTCAGAGCTGGCAGCCATTTCTTCGGCCAAAGCGGAGTTATTTTGCGTAACAGACGATAATTGCTGAAGCGCCTCATTAATTTCAGAGACACCTGTATTTTGCTCACCGCTAGCGGCAGCAATTTCTTTTACCAACGTAGCCGTTTTTGTAATTTCGGGAATAACGTTAAAAAGTTTCTTTTCCGAATCGCTAAACTGTTCCAGACTTTTGGATGCCACCTCGGAAATTAATTCGGCAGTACGTTGGCTATTTTCGGCCAACTCCCGAATTTCGCTGGCTACAACAGCAAATCCTTTTCCGTATTCACCGGCTCGTGCTGCCTCAATTGCTGCATTTATGGCCAATAAGTCGGTACGTTCAGCAATATCGTTAATACTGTCGATTTTATCTTTAATTTCCTGCATAGCTTTAGAACTTTCTGTAAAGGAGGCACTTACAGACTCAATATCGGTACTCACAATTTGTGCTACCCGCTCTGCCTCCATGGCATGCTCAGTATTTTGCTGAATATTTGTCGACATTTCTTCCATTGAGCTGGCCACCTCTTCTGAAGATGCTGCCTGCTCTGAAGAGCCCGAAGATATTGTCTGAGCCGATGCACTTACTTGCTCACTTCCCTGATCGACCTGCGAGGCAGCCGATTTTATTTCTATTGCGATTCGTCTCAAATTATCAATCATATGACGAATAGCTTCATCTAAATCGCCCTTTTTGGTTTCTGCTATCTCAATATAAAGCTGCCCTTCACTTACTCCTTTTGCATACCCCACACTTTCTTTTAGCGAGGTTAGCATGCGATCCATTGAATTTACAATTTCGCCAAGCTCGTTTTTCCTTGAAAATAACGATTGATCGAGTTCCACGGATAGGTCGCCATGTGAAAGTTGATCAATCTTATGTGTTAACGATCTTAAATGACGTCCAACTCTCCGATCAAACATGTATAAAAGTATAGACATTATTGTTACCAGTGAACTAATACCAATAATTTTGTCGACTAGAACACTTTCGCTAAAATCGATATCGGCCAGAATAAGTGTTCCCAATGAAGAAAGCAGCACAAGTAACCCTACTAAAAACGAAATCGATCGTTTAAAGATAATCAGGATTACTGTTCCCATTGTAACGATGCCGCCCAGGCTTGTCAGGATTAAAACTAAAATATCGTTCATAATTATTTATTTTTTTCGTTAGTAGCTGACTGTTTAATAAGTTGTATTTCTTTTTCAGAAAATATTTTATCAATATCCAAGACAATGACAAATTCGCTGTTCCGTTCATAAACTCCCTTCAGGAATTCGGGGTTAAAATAGTGGTTTACCTCCTCAACCGGTTGGATTTTTAGAGCCGAAACCTGATCTACCGCTTTTACATCGTCGGCTAACACGCCAACTTTAAAGCTATATGCCTCCGACTGCACATGGAAAACGACGATTACCTTACCAGAAGTTGGTGCATTATTATGTAAATTAAGTTTTTCCGAAAAGTCAATTACAGTAACAATTTCTCCGCGAAACTGCACTATTCCCCGAACAAACGTCTCCGATCGGGGAATAGGCGTTACGCCCCTATTGTGCAACACTTCGAGCACATTGGTAACGTTGACACCAAATAGCTCGTCGCCCAATTGAAAGCTCAGTAATGAGAATGTCTGGTTATCTTGAGTCATAATGTATCTTGTTTCTGATGCTTAATTAATCGGTTTATATCTAAAATTAAGGCCAAACTGCCATCGCCCATTATGCTTGAACCCGAAAAAAACGGATGATGACGGTTATACACACCAAGCGGTTTCACCACAGCCTGATAGTTACGCACAATACGATCGACCGTGATGCCGTATTTTTTATTGTACAGTTTTATTATCAACACCTTCGGCGTTTTATTATGCTCATGTTCTTCATCGAGCAGTTTATGCAAATTAATAACGGGAATAATATCCCCTTCGAACGAAATATGACGGGAATCGGCATTTTTCAGGCGTTCTGTTTTAAGTATAAACTCCAGTGGCACAAGCACCGAATGCCCCGAAACAAATGTTTGGAGTGTATCGATAATGGACAACGTGAGTGGCAATTTTATAGTAAAACTCGTACCGAGCCCTACTTCCGACTCCACATCTACTTGTCCGCGCATGTCGGCAATTTCTTTTCGCACACTATCGAGTCCAACTCCCCGCCCCGACACATTACTAATACTCTCGGCCGTTGTAAAACCGGGTTCGAAAATTAAGTTATATGCTTCGGTATCGGTTAAGCTTTCTACTTGTTGAATCAGTCCTTTTTCAACGGCTTTGTTTTTTACTTTTTCAGGATTAATTCCTTTTCCATCGTCCTGAATTTGGATAAAAACATTTCCGCCGCTATAAAAAGCAATAAACCTGACAATTCCCTGTTCCGGTTTATTCTGTTGCAATCGTTCTTCAGGAGTTTCGATGGCGTGATCGATACAATTACGAATAATATGTAGCACCGGTCCTTCCAGGCGCGACACAATACTTTTGTCTAACTCTGTATTTGTACCTTCAGTAATAAATTCAACCTTTTTGCCTAGGTCACCTGAAAGATCGCGAACCAAGCGCTGCATTTTTACGGCCAGAAGTTCTATTGGTACAAGGCGCAAGTTCAAGGCGTTGTCGCGAAAGCGCTTTGCCAGTTTACTGAGCTCCAAAACCTGTTTTTCCAACTGATAATCAGCAACTTGTTCAGATTTCAATTCCAATTGCCCATTAATCGTAACCAAATCGCTAACCAGGTTAATTAACTCGTCGAGCTTGGAGGCCTCCACACGAATGGTTTCATGTGTATCTGTCGGCCTACTCTGCTCTGTTGCATCATCTTCAACTATATCAGTTGTTTTCTCAACTTCCTGCTCACCGCATGTTTTGCAAAGGGTCCCCGAATGCCGAAATCACATGCCATGTTCGCCACGGCCCCGCGCGGCCTGGAAGAGCTGCTCGCCGACGAGCTGGCCGGACTGGGCCTGCAGGTGGTGGAAGTCAGGTGCGGGGGGGTGGCGGTCGAGGCCGTCCTGGC
>JAWOEM010000489.1:0-3839 GCA_046482785.1 Salinivirgaceae bacterium | reverse complement strand
AGGCATTGGGATTAAATAAAGTGCACGAAGTATAACCGCAAACATACCTCACGAAAAAAGGCTGCCAAAATAGGCAGCCTTTTTTTTTATGGGAAACTACACCTATAAAGTACGAGTACTACTCATACATGAGGCATGTTAGTTCAATCCTATAAATCGTTAACATCTCATTAACATTGTAAATTCCATATTAAAAAAATCGCAAGACCTATGTTAATTACTGATTTTCAATAAGAAATAAAATAGTCAAACTGTTAAGAGCATGAAAAGAAACAGCTTTTTCCATTATCGAAATACATTTAAGTGAAATTATTTCGTTTTTTCTGAATATTTTAACTACATTTCTGCAAGTTTAAATCCGAAAAATGGTTAGTACATAGTGTATAAAACGTTACCCAACTCACCAGAATAGTCAAGCAAAAAGTTATACACAAAAAAATGGCTTAGTTAAATACAGATAAGCACTTTCTAATCTAATACACAATCGAGAAAGCCCGGAACTAGTATGGTTCGGGCTTTTTTTTATCCGTTATAAACTTCTTACATTTATGAGTTACAGTTCTATCGCCAATCGTAAAAAAAAACCACCGGACGCAATCATAATTTATCAATTATCAATAGTCTTCGAATAATGGTAACACATTAAAAAAAAACAGATTATACGAACTAGTCAAAAGAACGCCGCATGTCAAATCACCACCCAATATCTGTGGTAAATCCCATAATCAATGCAAAATTATTAAGGTGGTTTGTTACGGCATACTCACCCATCCGATAATAGGCTCCAAGAATGAATTTTCCGAATTCCGGCTGAGTAATCCCTCCCATCAATCCCACTTCGTAATATCCCTTATTTGCAGATGTGGCAAACTTGGCCAAGCGATTATTCTTGTTCGCTCCATACATCATATTCACTTGCGTGGATATTGAATACTCAATATTTTGATGATGAATAAAAATTGGGATTTCATACATACAGAAACTTTGTACAAAATCTGTATGGAAGAATTTATACAGCGGCATTGTGAAAAACACTCCGGGTTCGTACAACGGCATTTTAGCTGATCCCCTCCCATTAAAAGCAAGTTGCAGCGGAATTTGACCTTTTATGTGTCCGGCATTAGCCATAATGCGAAAAGTTCCCGCAAAACGAGTAATCAAACTATATTTCACATTGGCCAAATAGCGCGAGTATGCCACATCAGAAGTCTCAAACGTTAGTCCCTTTTCATACGACACGTTAAAACTCATCCCTTCAGAACGAGAACGTACCCGGTAGTTTCCCATATTAGTAAGCTTTTCACCGGGAGCAAATCTCATATCGAATCGTAGTGTCGACTGATGAAAATCGCCGAAAGTAGTATCTACAGCTGTGTGACTAAGTTCTGTTTGCTGAGAAATGGCTCGCAATCTGATATTCGTATTCCTCGGATATTCTAACTCTACATCAGCACGTTGACCCGAAACATAGTTGAGAGCAGGTAAAACAAATTGCCTCGAATTGTAAAAACCCATTCGATAAGGATCATAAAATTCAAAGCCCCCCTTTTCTGTGGTTTCATAGCGATACTCATATTTCAAACGAAAAATACCGGAGGAGAATGGATTAATTTTGCATCTGGCAGCATAATAAAGGTGATCGGTACTTGGAGCATGTGTAACTTTACCTCCAACCCGAATGCGTTTAAAGAGCGTTTGGTTCGTCATGAGTGACAATCCATACTGAAAACGATCCTGAAGATTGTAACCAAATAATTTCTGAAGGTTGACATCAAAAAATCCGACAGGAAAAGCCCCTTCCGTTAGAGCTTTTGGCAGAGCACTTAAAAAACGCATACCAGGAGCATTCATAACCGTATCCATAAACAAGTAGGCGTTCAAATCGAACACGGAAAGCGAATCGGTTCTATATTGTTTGAAGAGTGTTGTGTCCATTCGATTGGCATCGACAGCGAAGGAAGTTTGAAATTGTCTATTAAATATTTTTCGAGGAAGGTCGATATTAATCTGAGGATTAATAATATCTGTACTCCCAACCCCCACTAGAAATGGAATTGGGTCGAGATCGGGAATTATGGACTGATAAACATATAAATTTGATTGTAATTTATGGGGAAACCAATATTTTCCATCAACTTTTTGATACTCCTGCTTTATTACAATACCCATCCTGCTACTTTGGGATGCTGGCTGGGCAACAATTCGTTGAACTGCATAATCCTCCATATGAATATACAACATCCCAAACATGGCACTAAATGAAGAACCAGCGCGCGGTCTGAAACTGATCACACATAACTCTCCTAATTGCGGATCAATAATGGTATCCTGAATAAGAAATAAATATCTTTTCCAAGAATTAGGGCTAACAGGGTTTACGTACTTTAATGCTCCAATAGAGAAAAAATCTTCATAACAAGAAAGCGATTGGATTTGACTACCGATCATAGCAAAAGAAGGATCGTCAAAACCGGACACATGAGTAGTTAAAACGTTCTCTTTGGGTTCGCCCGGGCGAGCATATGTATTTTCAGTTACAGCCTCACTAACAAACAAATGAGATTCCTCAGAAAACTTAAGCAGTCCATCAAAAGTAAGGGGCAAAATACCAATCTTCTTGAAATACAACAGTGTGTCTCGATTTACCTCTATACGAAACTTATGATACGCCATATGCCTGTAGGAATACAAACTAAGCGGGTTATGCTTTTCGCGATGCTGTATAACATGTTCCATAATGGTATCGGCAGGGTTTATTCCGGGAAAAACATAAACTTCATCTAAACGATAGGATTTGGGCACAAGTCTAACGATCTTATGAATGGAACTATCAGCATAAAATTTTGCGGGTTCAAACCCTAAATAATAAATAGAAATACTGTCTGGTTCTTCAAGCCGTATGTGGAACTTACCTGACATATCTGAAATAGTGCCCGCAGTTTTGGAAGAAGTAGTTACAGATGCAAAAGAAACAGGTTTACCATATTGATCTTGCAAAACTCCAGTTACTTCTATTTGTCCATAGGCCGTAGAGAAAAGCAAAGGAAGACTTACAAACAATGTAATTAAAGAAATTAAAATATTTCTCATTGTATTAGCTATATTCTTAGAACTGCAAATATACAATAAGACCTGTAGTAATAACAAATATGCAGTTCTGAATAGACGTAAAGTACTGGAGGTCGCCAATATTCATGTTGCATTGAGCACATTGAAAAAGAGCAAAAAAAAGCCTGTTTACAATGAAGTAAACAGGCTTTGAAAGGTGGCGATGACCTACTCTCCCGCGATATGCAGTACCATCGGCGCTGGTGGGCTTAACTTCTCTGTTCGGTATGGGAAGAGGTGGAGCCCCACCGCAATAATCACCTTAAGATTTTCAATTTCTTAAAATAACATACTGATATAATCACTTTCGTTCTACACTTAAAGAAGCTTTCGGGTGATTAGTACTACTCGGCTTTGACGTTACCGCCTTTACACCTGTAGCCTATCGACGTCGTAGTCTTCAACGACCCTCAATGGAAACCTTATCTCGAGGCGAGCTTCGTGCTTAGATGCTTTCAGCACTTATCTCTTCCGAACTTAGCTACCCTGCGATGCAGCTGGCGCCACAACAGGTAAACCAGTGGTTCGTCCAACACGGTCCTCTCGTACTAGTGTCAGGCCCTCTCAAGTTTCCTACGCCCACAACAGATAGGGACCGAACTGTCTCACGACGTTCTGAACCCAGCTCGCGTGCCACTTTAATGGGCGAACAGCCCAACCCTTGGGACCTTCTCCAGCCCCAGGATGTGACGAGCCGACATCGAGGTGCCAAACCGCCCCGTCGATATGAG
>JAWOEM010000484.1:0-7604 GCA_046482785.1 Salinivirgaceae bacterium | reverse complement strand
CAATAGTGAAAACGACGATGTTTCACCGGTTTTACTCGAAGGCAAACTAATTTTCACATCCTCCCGAATGTTCGATTATGTGTTCGATGAATTCATCAAACATTCCTATCAAACCGAGATTGCCGGTGATGAGTATTCAAAACCCGTCAAATTATCGGAACTTCCATACCTTAAGGAGTTAGTGGTGGATCCGAATTGGCATCAAGAGATAACGGCTATTTCAGAAAATGGGCAATTGGTTTCGGTTGTTTATGAAAATTCTATTTGGACAATCACTCGTAAGGGGAAAAATTGGGACGCTCCGGCTCAGCTATCAAGGAAAATAAATCGCTCGAAAGATAATGCCTATGCAGCACTTTCGACAAAAGGTGATCGAATGGTTGTGGTTTTATTCGATAAGAAAAGTAGTAAATATGACCTGTATCAAACAACCAAAAAAGCAGATGGCAGCTGGAATGATTTAATTAAACTGAACGACAAAATTAATACCTCGGACAATGAGCATTATCCGTCATTTAGTGAAGATGGTTACACACTCTATTTTTCATCTGACCGGCCTGGAGGAAAGGGAGGATACGATATTTATGAAAGTCAATTAGAAGAAGATAACCAATGGGGTGAACCAAAACCACTGGAAGCACCCATTAATTCTGATGGGAATGATGTAACCTTCAAACGGTATAAGTCAATTAACAAAGCATACTTCTCAACCGATCGGAAAGGTGGTTTTGGCAAGTTCGATATCTATGAAGTCAATTACTAATATTCACAGGAATAAGAATAGCTAATTGCATAGCTGTTATAAGTTAATACAGGTTTCTCATAATTCTTTGGGGAGCCTGTATTGCTTTTTTGCATAATGCCATTTTTTGTGCCGTTAAGCTGCCCTTGAGTAGTAATACTGTCACAGCTACCATAATAATTTATAAGCCGTTGAATAAGCGTAAAGGGCACAGGCACAAATGGTATGATCAATAACCATAAAAGTCCATATGGTCAGCACATGATTTTCCCCAAAGAATAAATCGAAATAGACGAGGGTAGTCAAAACTCAAAAGAATGCTTCGCGGTTTTGACTACAAAATGATCACATACAATTTTCCAATAGCATATTTTATTGCACACCTGTTTTAATCGTGTTTTTCATTTTTGCCTAACTCCAAAATAATCATAATAGGTTAAAAAAACAACCGAAAACCACCTAGTTAAGACTACTTAACAATTGCATATTGGTCTAATAATAAGAGGTATACAAAGATTAAATGAATTAACATATAATATCAATTCATGAAATTTTTAGCATAATGGAGCAGGAGTGAGGTCAAACACATAAAAAATAATATTATATAGTTGATTACCAGTATGTTAATTGGTTTCATGGGAGTTAAACTTTAAGTCTAATTTTGCAAAGACTTTTTACTCACGCATGGAATTTAATTAGAATTAATACCTGTAGTTTGGTGTTTACATGTGTAACTTTTACATTACTAATTGTGTCATATCAAATGTGAAATGACGGGGTAGGTAGAAGATATTTTCGTTTTTAGCAAGGCAAAAATGGTCGCATAGCAGCGTTCTGTAAACATTTTTTAACGCAGAAAATCAATTTTATTGATGGACACGCTTATGTTTAGTTGACAATACTATACATATCATTTTTTCACGCCTAATTGAATATGACATTACTATTATTATCCCTAAATGTGATAATAGTGGAACCTTAATCAATAAAAATCGATAAAAACTACGACACATACGTAACGGTACATAAAAAATAGTTACATTTGTATCATTAATCATCAGTTACGATTGTAACTTTTAGTTGTTTACATATGTCAATATCACACAGAATTGCTTATATACAGGAACAAGAAGGCTTGAGTGCAACTGCATTTGCCGATGCTATTGGTGTTCAACGAAGTGGGCTATCGCATATTTATAGCGACCGAAATAAACCAAGCATCGATTTTATTCAGAAGCTTATTAAGGCGTTTCCAACCTACCGGGTTGAATGGTTATTGAATGGGCATGAACCTATTTTGAAGCAGATGAATACATCCCCAAATGCGGAACCTCTCAGTTCTGGTAAACCGGAACAGCCCAAAACGTTGTTTGATATGGTAGAAAGTGAACCTCCGGCTACTTATGGCGATAAACCGCGCCCAAAATTGGAGCCCAAAATAGAAAACAATGAAGAAATATCGCAAAAGGCTCCCAATAAACCATCTTCTGCACGACAACTGCAAAAGATAATTATGGTGTACTCCGATGATACGTTTAAAGTTATTGTACCGCAATAACTTTGACGATATATTAGAATGCCGATCGAAACCACCAAATAGCTTTTTTAGGAAAGTGTGAAAAAAGTATTACTTTTGACGGTAATTTCAGTTGTTTACATATGTATAAAGCAATAATTCGACCGTTACTATTTCACTTTGAACCGGAAAAAGCACACCGCATTACCTTTCAATTACTAAAGGCACTCCAATCAACACCGGGAGCCTTACCACTAGTAAAATGGATAATGCACAATCAATCAGAGCCTGTTCACCTAATGGGATTATCCTTTCCCAATCGTGTAGGACTGGCGGCCGGTTTAGATAAAAATGCAGAACTTCTTAAGGTTTGGCAGGCCCTGGGGTTTGGATTCGCCGAAATAGGCACAGTAACGCCTCACGCACAACCGGGTAATCCGAAACCCCGATTGTTTCGGATACCTCAGGATCAGGCTTTAATCAATCGAATGGGGTTCAATAACCAAGGTGTTGATGCGGTTGTTCATCGGCTCAAAAAACGCCCCAAAGGCTATATTGTCGGAGGTAATATTGGTAAGAACACGCTAACGCCTAATGAGCTGGCTAAGGATGATTATTTGAGAGCATTTAATCGCTTGTCGATGTGGGTCGACTATATTGTGGTGAATGTGAGTTGCCCGAATATCTCTAATCTATCGAAATTACAAGACCGCGATTCGCTTAGGCTCTTGCTTCAGGCTATTATGAGCGGCAGAGAAAATCAATCGAAGAAAAACCCCGTTTTGCTTAAAATATCACCAGACTTAAATGATAGTCAACTTGCCGACACACTGAATTTGGTTAGTGAAATGAACTTAGATGGCATAATAGCAACCAATACAAGCAACCAACGGAAGGGGTTGCATATTAGCGATCATAAAATTCAGGCTATGGGAAATGGTGGATTAAGCGGAAAGCCCTTATCGGATCGTACGACAGATATTATCCGTATTATTCGCCGTGAAATGGGAAGTGATATTCCTGTTATTGCATCGGGCGGAATTGTAAACACCGACGATGCAAGGGCAAAATTGGATGCCGGCGCTGATATGTTACAATTGTATACAGGATTTATTTACTCCGGAACACGGTTAATCAAGCAATGTTTACAATTGTAAACACATATTTCTTTGTTTAGGATAAAACTTAGCGTACTTTTAACACAGATATTAACAGAACATAAAAATAAGCCATATGCTCAACATTGCATTATTTGGCCCTCCCGGAGCCGGGAAGGGAACACAGTCGAAACGACTTATCGAGAAATATAACCTAACCTATATTTCTACTGGTGATATTTTGCGCGACGAAATAGCTGCCGGAACTGCTTTGGGAATGAAAGCGAAATCGGTTATTGAAAAAGGTGGATTGGCTTCTGATGAGATTATTGTTCAAATTATTGAGCAAAAAATTAAGAAGAATCCCTATGCCAATGGTTTTTTATTTGATGGTTTCCCTCGAACAATTGTACAGGCCTATATACTCGAAGGAATGTTGTTTAAAATGAATACGACACTTACGTGTATGCTGAGTCTGGAGGTTCCGAAAGATGAGCTTATTAAGCGTTTGCGCGAGCGTGGGAAGGTATCAGGGCGTAAAGACGATAATGAGGATGTTATTCAGAACCGTTTGCACGAATACGATAAGAAAACCATTCCTGTGGCTGAATTTTATAAAGATAAAAATATATACTTCGGTATCGATGGTATGGGCTCGCTCGACGATGTATTTGCAAAGCTGGATGCTGCTGTGCAGAAATCGCTCGAAGACCGGTGGGTGAATCTTATTTTGTTTGGTTATCCGGGTGCCGGTAAGGGTACGCAAGCTAAACTTTTAACCGAAAGGTATAATCTTCATTATATTTCGACCGGGAAAATTTTACGTCACGAGATTAAAAATAATACTGATATTGGTCGTTTGGCTCGGCCATACATGGAAAAAGGAACTATTGTGCCCGATGAGTACGCTATTAAACTTATTGAGCGGAAAATGGCTGAGAATTATAAGGCTAATGGGTTTATTTTTAAGGGGTTTCCTCGTACCATGGTTCAGGCGTATATTCTCGATGGGATGCTCCATAAAATGGGCTCTACCATTACTTCGGTATACGAAATCGAAATTCCTGCTACTACGGCTGTTAAGCGGTTAATTGCTCGCAGTAAGACCGATATGCGCAGGCCTTATGATATGGATATCGAAACAATAATTGCCAGACTCGAAGAGTATGAAACACGTACTGCCAAAGCCAAAGCATTTTATGATAAAAAGCACTTATTACATAAAGTTAATGGGCAAGGTACAGAGCAGGAGGTGCTTGAGCGTCTGAGTGCTAAAATAGATAAGGTTATTCGGCAAGCCAGATAATTATTATTCTTAGCTGCGACTTGAAATAGTGCGTGCACGAACAATGCGATGTTGTTACTTCTCAGTAATAGCGTCGCATTGTTTTGTGATGTTAATTGTGGTAACCTACTGAGTGGGCTTCTGTAGCCCTGTATGCGTTGTATTTTGCTTCACCAAATACATAGTCCCAGCAGCCTTGCCGATGAAATAAATGACCACCAAAACCTGATTTAAACCGGTATAAACCGTACATCGGGTGCGATGAGTCTGGTGAAGGCGATACGCCAAACATGTCGTATCTTTTGCAACCACTTTGCTTTGCCAATTGCATGGCTTCCCATTGTAACTGGTAAGTTCCCATTAAGTTTCGGCATTGCGACGAGCTGGCTCCGTATAAATATGTGGCCTGCTCGTTTACAATGGTAAGAAACATTCCGGCAAGGGGAGTTTCGTCTTTTTCTGCAATCAACATGTGTACATCCGTTTCTGTGTCGGAAGCCTGAGCCTTTATGGCACGGTCGAAAAACGTGTAATCGTCGGCATGGATATGGTTGCGTCGGGTAGTTTCTGCATATATTTCGTACCATTTATTCAACTCGGAGCTTTTGGCAATGCGTACGTCAACACCTTTTTTTTGCGATAAACGGATATTATATCGTGTTTTACCTTTCATGTCGTGTAAAAGCTCTTGGTTGCTTTTATCCAGATCGATAAAAATAGTATTCGTGGGGAGTGCATCGGTTACGGCTTTACGCAACGCGTGATTATGCGTCCCGAAATTCATGCGTAACTCGCGCACATGGGGTTCCGGATTTCCTAACCAATTTCCTGCATAATCGTACCGATCATTTTCTTGTGTCCATGGCGATTCCCAAGGAACATCGTAGCGAATAAATAGAACATTATCGGGTAAATGCGGATGAATGGCTTCTGCTAATTCTTCCAGTAAATTACCGGTATGAGTAGTATGTACTTCAGAGAACGGTATATACGGAATATATGCCATGGTAAGATCGCTGGCGATATATGTAACGAGCACAAGCATGTCGGCTGAGCGATGAACCGTTTTATCAGATGAGATATCTACATGGAATCCCAAAGCATTCCAACCATTTTGCTCTTTTAGTTTTGCCCAAAAACCGGTCTGTTGTGGTGTTGCATTATTACGAATGGTGTACGGACTTTTTTGATAAATACTGATATCCATTGGTTGTATTTTTTATGGCCGCGAAACTAAAAACTATTCTAAGAAATTCCAAATCTATAAATGTCCTATAATTTATATTATGTAAAATAGAATGTTTTGTAAAAAAGGGAGAATTGCTTCTCCCTTCTTCTATTATAGGTTTTCGAGCTTTTTATTTACTTCTTCAATTTTTTCCGGAATTCCTTCCTGGTTACGCAATTGCATGTAAATCTTCTTCAGGGTTTTGAGTATTTGCTCATCTTTCGGTGCCAGTTCGTGTGCACGCTCAAAATATTTTGCAGCCTGTTGAAACTCTGCAACCATTTTTTCCAGCAATGCATTATACTCTTCTTGCTGATCCAGATCTAATTTTCCTGCTTCAACACGGTATTCTACAGCACGGTTAAAAAACAGCGTTCCGGTGTTAAACATAACGTCTACGTTATCAGGATCAATTTTCATTGCTGCATCGTACGCTTCTTGGGCTTTTTCGGCATTTCCTAAGGCATTATAAATATCGCCCTGTGCCTGATACAACTTAACGTTTTCCGGATCTTTTTCAATGGCCTCGTTGATATACACAAGCGCATCTTCCATTTTATCGTTCTTGTTGTAATAATCAATCAACAATAATAGCAGGTCTTTATTGTCTTCTGCTTTTTCCACTCCTTCTTTAATGGTTGAAAGGTATCCTTCATCATTGCCTTCTTTTTGTTGAATTAACGCAATGCGAATATACGATCGTGCGATTTCAACGCCCTGTTCGATGGATTTTTTATAAAGTTCTTTGGCTTCATCCATTTTTCCTGATTCCTCAGCAGAATAACCTGCGTAGAAATAGGTCGGTTCATACACTTGAGCTAATTCCATCGATTTTTCGTGCGCTGCCCCTTCAATTAGTACCTTAAAAATCTTGTAAGCGGTTTTGTAATCTTTAACTTGCAGGACTTCAATAGCTTTATTTCTAGCCTGTTGGAGCGCTACATTCAAACGTGAAATGACATCGTCTTCATAACGGCCTTTTTCATCGAGTTCAAGTGATTTTGTAAATGATTCCATTGCCACTACAATGGGTTGTTCGTGCAAATGATTCCATGATGAATCTTGGTAAATATTTTGGTATATCATACCGCGATAGTACCATGTTTTGGGATCCTCCATCGTTTTCGGATGATCTTTTGCTTCGTCGATGGCTGCCATAGCCTTATCGAGCTGGTTATACTTTGGTTTCGCATAGTTATAAGCACTAATTACCTTTTTGTTTTGTGCTTGTAAAAAACCGATGGAACCAATTAAAGTTGCTAATAAAATTAATTTTTTCATGTCGTATGATTTTTCAATTTTGCTAAAGTTATAAAGTTCACAAATATTATACAATTTATTCTTGTCCTTCGTTTAAATCTTCCGGTGTATTATCAACCACTTCTTCCACTACCTCTTCAATTTCTTCTTCATCACCGTTATTTGCAGCATAAGCTATGGCGGCTATTTGATCGTCTTTTTTCAGATTAATCAGCCTTACACCCTGTGTTGCCCGACCTAGAACACGCATTTTTTCAACCGACAAACGAATGGTTAAACCTTTACGTGTGATAATCATGATGTCATCACTGTCAGTCACACCTTTAAGCGCTATCATTTTACCGGTTTTATCGGTAACGTTCATGGTTTTTACACCTTTTCCTCCGCGGTTAATTACCCGATAATCTTTAATTAGTGAGCGCTTTCCATATCCGTTTTCAGATACTACCAGTATGTCTTCCGATTCGTTTTCAACC
>JAWOEM010000456.1:0-5687 GCA_046482785.1 Salinivirgaceae bacterium | reverse complement strand
ATCCCGAAAATTACTACGTAACAAGTTCTTTTCGATCAAAGCCTCACTATTATTTAATCAAAACCCCAAGTAAATGAATGCACTCGTTAATAAACTATTTGTAATGCTGGAAAGGCATGCGTTGGTTAATGAAGAGGTCTCGGGCTTTAAGTTTCTTAATTCTCCTGACTTTGCAAGGGAGCGGCAGTTGTTCTTTAGCGATTTGGAAGAGCAGCTGGGGCAAAAATTCGATGATGATGAAATTAAATATATTCATACTTTATCTCAATTGTTCGATTATCTTCAAAAAAACCGCCCACCTTTCCATGCCTGAATTTTTCAGCATTTCGCTGCTTTGTGTATCTTTGCGGCAATGAAACCACACAAAAACCATATTTCGCTGTTTCACCGCGCTGCACTTGCAACACTTCTCACGCTGTTTGTGCTATTTGCGGTATTATTGGCATTTGAAATGAATGCCAAGCGCCAGCACAAAGAGTTTTTTGTACTTGTAGATGAAGAAAATATAGAGGAGCCCGAACCTTTTGAGCGCGAAAAGCAAATGCAGGAAATAGATAAAAGCATTGAGGAGATGCTGGAGCAAGAAAAATATATAGACAACCGAAAAAATATTGCGGTGAATAAAGCCAATAAACCAACGGAAGAGCAACATACTCAAACAGAGATGAAAAAGGAGGTTTCTGAAGAGGAATACCGACAGCAACTAATAAAAAATGCTATTGGCGACAAAGAATACGAAAAATTTATTGAAAATAAACCCACTTACGACGAATCGGAAGATATTGAAGTGCCGGTGAACGATAAACCTACAGAAGTGAAAAAGGAGGTTTATACCGGCCCGTCCAACATCGTTTTTTATCTCGACGGGCGGGAAATTCGATATATCGATGTTCCGGTGTATTTATGTCAGGGTGCTGCAGAAATAGTAGTTAAAATTGTGGTGCTTGCCAATGGTGCCGTACTTCGAACCCAACTCGACGAGGAGAATAGCACGTCAACCGATGATTGTTTTATAAACGCAGCATTGAACGCTGCTTCGTCGGCGCGTTTTACTTCCGGTAATAAACAAAAGCAAAGCGGAAAAATTGTTTTCCGCTTTGTAGCTCAATAGTTTTTGTAATATTTAAGAAAATGCACTCCACACGCTATTTAGCTTGCAAGAAAAGTTGCTGTATTTCTTTATCGTAACCTTGGCTGAACTCTAGTCTCAGCCAACGCTCCAACTCAATAAGTTCTACTCGTGATAAAAATTGGAACGATTTTTTAATCTCTTTCACAAAAAAACTCCGGTTTTGATAGATGTTTTTGAGCATTAGTTTTTGATGTTCAAGCATTTTCATAGTTTATCAGGTATTGGTTTTATCTTATAACGCTAAAAATGTACCATCATTGTGTATTAGATGTTAATTAGTGTGAAAGAAAAAAAATGACCACTTATGCAAATAAGTGGTCAGTATTCGATTGCAAAATCTTTAAACACTCGCGTGTTCAAAATGGTACTTCAACTCGGTTAAGTAAAATTCAGGAAATTTGTTACGTAGCCATGTTTTTAGTTGCTCTAGTTCTTCGGGGGTTAGCCACCGAATTGATTTTTTTACCTCTTTTAATAAAAGCTCTTTCTCGTTTCTGAGGGCGTTAATTATCGTAATTTGATGTTCCAGCATAGCGTTTATTGTTTAAACAAATATACATGGAAATAGAAATGTAGTGTTAGCGTATAAATACCTGAAACGGGGAATTAACAAATGGTTAACGCGAAGATGCTCAATGATACAAGTGTCATATTATTTCGGCACAACTATGGTAATACTATGGGTATTAGGTATTAAATTTGCACGGCATTAGAAATTGGTTCCCCTCTTTTGCATTGGGAACAGATATCTTTTAGTAATTTAGCAGAAATTTTGAACAAATGTTTGATTTTAGCGAAGTTTCACTTCAAAGTTTAATTATTCATAAGGTCGGATCGAATCAGGAAGAAAATTCACTCAATCTTTCTGAACACATGATTACGCCCGAAAATGAGGAAATAGAGCAGGTGTTGGTCGATTTTTTTATGAAACCCTTTAAACCCGATGCTTTCTATCACTTCGATCACGAAAGTGGGTTGGAGGTGAACGATATTTACCAAAACAGTAAGGCTATTTTTGAAAATCGGAGTGCTTTTGTTGAAAAAAGTCAATTTATAGCCCGCCATCTGCACTATGTGTCGGTTCACCCTAACATAAAAACCGGAGAGCTTTATATTGCTCATTTTAACGGGTGTGTTGTCGATGGAGAAATTACCGATGCAATTGGTATTTTCAAAAGCGAAAATAAAGATACCTTTCTAAAAATTGTGCAACAAAATCATGGTTACGATGTTGATATGCAGACAGGTATCAATATTAAAAAACTCGATAAAGGATGCTTAATTTTCAATACGGAGGCCGACGATGGCTACAAATTGAGCATTGTCGATAAAACCAACAAATCGCAGGAAGCCATGTATTGGATGAACGATTTTTTGAAAGTACAATTTCGCGAAGACGATTTTTACGACACAAAAAATTATATTGATCTGTGTAAAGCTTTTTCTGATGGGGTGCTTACCGAAGAAAATAGTTTTAGCACACCCGATCAAATTACGTTTATGAAACGTTCCAAAGAGTATTTTGAAAATAACGAGAAGTTCGATGAGCAAAATTTTGCAGAACAAGTAATACATGAACCCGATATAATAGATGCGTTTAATGGTTTTAAGGAGGAGTACAAAGTAGCGAACGAGACAGAACCAAACAGCGATTTTGGAATATCGAAGCCTGCTCTAAAAAAGCAGAATAAATATTTTAGACCGGTAATTAAGCTCGATAAAAATTTTCATTTGTATGTACACGGAAACCCCGATAATATGGAGAAAGGGTACGACGATAACAGAAGAATGACTTATTATAAATTATTTTTTCACGAAGAAAACTAAATAATAAATATTATGGCAAGTATTAGAGAACTAAAAAAAGACATTCACTACGTTACCAATGAGTTGGTTATCGAATGCATGATTGCAGACGCTGTGTTCGAAGGAAAACATGAAAATAAACTAAGCGAACTAGCTACGAAACTATTAACCAAAAGAACCGAGTTTATCGAACGAATTAATGCATATCGTTACCTGAAAAACGACGAAAATGCAGGAGAATATTTTAAGAAAATTCGAATTGAATTACGCGATCTCGTACAGGAAATCCTCGAAGAGGTGAACAAACTAAACAAATAGAACAAAACATGATTCAAATAACATTACCAGATAATAGTATAAAAGAGTATGAAGCCGGTATTACCGGGTATGAAATAGCGAAAGATATTAGCTCACGCTTGGCGAAAGAAGTTTTAAGCATTACGGTAAACGATCAGCTGTGGGATTTAAGCCGTCCTATAAATGAAAATGCCGCTATAAAACTGCATAAATGGGAAGATGATGAGGGGAAGCACGCCTTCTGGCACTCTTCTGCCCACCTTTTGGCCGAAGCTGTTGAGATGCTTTATCCCGGTGTAAAATTCGGTATTGGCCCAACCATCGAACAAGGCTTTTATTACGATGTAGATTTGGGCGACCGCACCATAAGCGATGCCGATTTCAAAAAAATAGAAGATAAAATGCTCGAACTCGCGCGCCAAAAAGAAGTTTTTACGCGTACCGAAGTGAGTAAGAAAGAGGCTCTTGATTTGTATCAAGCCAAAGGCGATGAGTATAAGGTTGAGTTAATTAGCGAGCTTGAAGATGGCACAATTACCTTGTACAAACAAGGTGATTTTACTGATTTGTGTCGCGGTCCTCACTTGCCCGATACATCGCCTATTAAGGCAATAAAAATTACCAGTGTAGCAGGAGCATATTGGCGTGGCGATGAAAAACGCAAGCAACTTACTCGCTTGTACGGCATTACGTTTCCAAAGAAAAAGTTGCTCGATGAGTACCTGGAAATGCTCGAAGAAGCCAAAAAACGCGATCATCGGAAATTGGGAAAAGAGTTGGAGCTATTTACATTTTCGCAACGTGTGGGAATGGGGCTTCCATTGTGGTTACCCAAAGGTGCCATGCTTCGCGAACGGTTAGAGAACTTCCTTAAAAAGGTACAGCGTGAATATGGGTATGATCAGGTAATATCTCCCCATATCGGACAAAAAGACTTGTACGTTACATCTGGGCATTACGCTAAGTATGGTCAAGATTCATTCCAACCTATTCATACTCCCGAAGAAGGAGAGGAGTACCTGCTAAAACCAATGAACTGTCCGCATCACTGCGAAATGTATAAGGCATCGCCTAAGTCTTACAAAGACTTGCCAATTCGGTTAGCCGAATTTGGAACGGTTTATCGTTACGAACAGTCAGGAGAGCTTCACGGATTAACGCGAGTACGCGGATTTACACAAGATGATGCTCATATTTTCTGTCGTCCCGATCAATTGAAAGAGGAGTTTGTAAAAGTAATCGATATTATTTTATACATTTTTAAAACACTCGATTTTGAAGATTATATAGCTCAGGTTTCGTTGCGTGATAAGGTTGATCATTCCAAATATATTGGAAGTGAAGAAAATTGGGAAAAAGCTGAAAATGCAATTATTGAAGCAGCAAACGAAAGAGGACTGAACTATCAGGTAGAGTACAACGAAGCGGCTTTTTATGGCCCGAAACTCGACTTTATGGTGCGCGATGCCATTGGTCGCAAATGGCAGCTGGGAACCATTCAGGTTGACTATAACCTGCCAGAGCGTTTTGAGTTGGAGTATATTGGCAGCGACGATAACCGTCACCGCCCAATTATGATTCACCGCGCACCTTTTGGTTCTATGGAGCGTTTTATTGCTGTGCTTATTGAGCATACCGGCGGAAAATTCCCGTTGTGGTTGACTCCGGAACAGGCTGTTATTCTTCCTATTAGTGAGAAGTTTAACGAGTATGCCCGCGAAATAAAAGCAACGCTTTCTGCCAAAGATGTTCGTGTAGAAATTGATGATCGTAATGAGAAAATCGGTCGTAAAATTCGTGACAACGAACTGAAACGAATCCCTTATTTACTAATTGTTGGGGAAAAAGAAATGAACGAAGGTAAAGTAGCTTTGCGCAAACAAGGCGAAGGCGATCAAGGGCAAATGACCATTGATGAGTTTGGCGAGTTTATTTTGACTGAAGTTGAAAAGGAAACATCCAAATAGTGCCTTAATTCCTTAGGGTTTGTTTTTTTAACGAAAAATTTGGCTCGAATGAAATTATAAGAAAAGCGAGTGCCATAAGCTGGCACTCGCTTTTTGTTGCTAAAAAACCGACATTTTGGTTTTTGTAGTAAATAACTCAAGCGCTTGCACGCCAGCCAGCGAATTTCCTTTCTGGTTAAGCCCCGGGCTCCATACCGAAACGGCCAATGTTCCCGGTATTACAGCTACAATACCACCACCAACACCACTTTTCCCGGGCATCCCCACGCGAAAAGCAAATTCTCCGGCTTCGTCGTAGGTGCCGCAAGTAAGCATGAGCGCATTCAGACGTTTGGTTTGGCTATCGTTTAAAATTGCTTGGCCGTTGTGTGGATTAATACCACCATTAGACAAAAAAAGAAACGATTTGGCCAGTTCTTCGGTATTCATGGTAATGGCGCAGTGGCAAAAATATAAATCCAACACTTGATCAATTCCATTCTCGA
>JAWOEM010000420.1:0-8581 GCA_046482785.1 Salinivirgaceae bacterium | reverse complement strand
TTATAGTCCGTTTTTGAAGGCTTTCTCAGCTTACGTTCTTCAATTTGCTTTATTACCCGTTTGCCCAGCACACTCATTATTCTTCCTCGCAGCTCCTGGTCGGTATTTGTAAGCGCTGTGGCGATGGTTGTTGCGTGAATCCCACGAAGTACGTCTTTAAGAACAGTTTTGGGTACGCTCTTCAGGTCGCTGAATGTACATTACTATGCATCGAAATATTCTATTTCATAAATCACCTCCTTTCTAATTGATACCAACGCACAGGCCGAACCCATGCATTGAACGTGTAATTAGATTTGTTTGATACTATTAAAAAACGTTGTGCTATTCATGTGACGGAATATCCGGGCTCACAGCTGTTTTGATTAACACACGACAAAAATAGTTTATAATTTCACAAAAGCAACTTTTTTTTTTGAAAAAAAGATTGATTGGAAAGTTGAGTGGAGTGAGAAATTGAGGAATTTAGAAAAAATTAAGTGTGTTGCTCAACGCACTTAATTGGCAAGAATACGGCGGGTTTCATTATTTTTTCTTGCGGATTTTGGGTACTTAAAGTAACCCGCTTTATTCACGAAAGAGTGAAGCGAATTTCATGAATAAAGCGGGTAACCCCGGCTTAGAAATACCCAACCGAAGAACGCAGCGAAGCTAATTTTTCGGGCTAAAATTATCGTCACCGAATTTATATAAATGAAAAACATTTTAACAGTACAACAATATAGCAATACAACACTAAAACAGCCTAAGTTTTTTACGAACAACGGCATAGGCAATTTTCGTAAATCCATTTTCCATTAATACCGGTTCCAAAGAGTTGTTGTTTAATGCACAACATTCAAGCACCAATGCCTGATGTTGGTACTCCCTGCAAAGTCGGTCAATAATAAGTTGAAAAATGGACTTTGTATTATTTTTGTTTTCGCAAATGCATAATAATAGGTACACACGATTATGGAAACGCAAAACATAGCCAAGCCCCTCCAAATTGTTGGTTTCGGAATATACTCCGTAAGCTGTTCCGAAATTAAACCGAGAGCTGAACGATACTATACGCCGAATAGCTAAGATATCGCGACTGTGTATTTTTCCATCATTCACACGCAATAGAAAGTTAATAATAACCGCTAATTGCACTCCTTTATTTACGTACATCTCGTTTCCTTCGGTAGTGTCTACAGTCCCTACAGGCTTATGCTGTGTGTCCGATGCATAAATGAGATCTTTATTGTAAGTATGCCTGATAACTTGCTTAAAACCAAAAAAAGACTGGTCATTCATCACATTTAAGGGAATTTGAAAATGCTTATATTTTTTGGCAACAGCCAATAAAAATGCTTCCGTTTTTTGGTGTGTAAGTGGTTTGGTAGAAAAAACTCCAAGTTGCGGAACAAGAGAAAGTGCCCGAACACGCCATTTACCGCGAATACGCCATAGCGGAATAGGCATTACCGCCTCGTAGTCGCCTTCAATTATGGCATCCCAGCGCTCTGCTATGCTGTCCATGTACCAAGAGTAGGCATATATTAGTGTGTTGAACGATTTATTGATGCAGGTATCCCATTTTCGGATATCAATATTGGTGTGTGTTACGTATCTGAGCGCATATTTTGGTGTTGCTTCCTTATTTTTCATTCACCTCAAAAAATTAGGCACTTAATCTCTTTTGTTATATTGTAATATTTTTCCCCGTTTTTCATAAAATCAATTCTTACTTCGAGGCATATTCAACTACTTTCTCGTACAACACATCCCAGCCGCGCCATGGCGAAATTCCACTTAACGACTCGTTGTGCCACACTGTATTTAGCTCTCCTCCAACAGCTTTTACTTTATCGATTATCTCCGTTGCCTGTTCGAACGCCTCGCTGGGCGTTAGTTTGCTGTAAAAGTTGAGCGTTGCATCCATAATCTGAAACGGATGTATCCGCAAATTTGTTGATTGATTTTGTTTTAAATTGAAAAAATTATACTGACCGGCAAACCCGGAACGGAAACCCATTCTGGACGCATACCCCATAGAATAATCGTGTGTTAGTCCCTTGTTAATTAATTTTTCATACGATTTGGGCATGGTAAATTTTATGAAATGATATCGATTACTCATTACCTGATCTTCAATTATATCGGCCATATATTCAATTTCATCTTTCAAATGAAACGTACTATCGAAAGAGGCAAACGATGCATGTATACCCACTTCAGCTGACTTGTGATACCTATTGATTAAAGCTTGAAAGTGTTTATTGCCGGGGGAAATAGATTTATCATTACCTCCATAATTACCAAGCAAAAAGAAAACAATGGGTTTTAGATTATATTTCTTATGTATTCGATCCATCTCGTCGTAGGTATCAAACGGATCGCGCTCCATGCCCATCAATACTTTAGCACGGGTTCCGAAATCGGTAAATCGGTGTTTAATCATATTCATAAGCATACCGCCTCCGGTACGAAATAGTCCTTTGTGCAAATATGCCCAGGCACTATCAATATCGATGGTAGGCCGATACGTATATTGGGATTTACGTAATTCTAGTCGAGGGTAGCGTTCTAAGATAAGCTCACGCAAACGATTAAGCCAAATATTTACCACCGGATCGTATAAAAAAGCATTTTTCCAGGCAAGACTGTTTCTGGGGTCGTACCGGCCAAACCGATCGCGCTTAGCGTACAAATATTCTTCGTAACGCGAAATCATGAAAAAGGTGGCAGCAAATATATCAAACGGCAAATCGCCTTTCGATACTTTATAAAATATCTTCACATCGTTCCACTCTCCCACTTGTATTTGGTGCTCGGTTACATCTTCTTGAAAAAGCAAAAGAACCGGAAAAATCCGCACGCAGTGGTCTTTAAAATTTTCCATGGAATAGTTGAGTTTTGGCCCCAACTCATTCTTGTACGTTTCGGCATCGGTAGTAACCGTATATGCGATTCCCAAATAATCTTTCAATACAAAATCAAGTGTGTATAATAATCGGTTCGTCTTTTTGTGTGTGTAAACTGTGAGCATATGCTAAATCTTATATAAATCAATTAACGTTTTTTCTTCGTTTTCCCAACAAAGTGTTTCTGCGGCTGCTGCCAATGCAGGTTCAAATGTATGGTGTTTATTGTAAATATTCTGTATTCTTTGGGCCAATTTTTCAGGTTCTCTGCTTTGAAGCACCTCGCCTACTTTATAAATATTGACAATTTCGGCCATGGCCGGCAAATCTGACACCATAACCGGAATTTGTGCCTGAATATAATCGAAAAGTTTATTGGGTAGCGCGTAATAATAATTTTTTCCTAAATTTTCTTCCCAACTCAGCCCAATATGTGCCCGCCGTGTAACGGCAGCCAGATCGGCAAACTCTAAATGTCCCATAAACACAACATTCTCCAACTTTTGGTCAGTAACCATTTGCCTTAATTCGCTTTCCAAATCGCCTGTACCGCAAATTATTAATTCGAAATTTGGCAAATAGTTCATGGTTTCGATCATTTGTTCTATGCCGCGCCCCAAATTGAGCGCACCCTGATATATAAGTGTGGGTCGATTGGCTTTTTTGAAACCGTTTGGTGGCTGTCGGAAAGGAACATTCCGAACAACACGAACATTTACATGATACTTATTTGAATAGATATCGGCTATTGGTTTACAAACCGTATAAAACCGTTGGATTCCCGGTACAAAAAGGCGTTCAATAAACTCCCAAATACGTCTAGTGGTAGGTCTGTGTACCAGTTCGGGCACTTCTGTAAATAGTTCATGACTATCGAACACAAGTTTTTTTCTACGAAGCGCAGCCGCTACCCGGCAGGCAGGCAGGGTATCTAAATCGTTACTAACAACTATCGAAAATTTAGAGAAAAGTAAATGCACAAACAAACGTAAGTTGTAACACAGATAAAACAAGACTCCCGAGTTAATTGGCAATCGAAAACGCTTGGTTTCATAGGGTCTGTCTATAGTTTTACTATGCTGAAAGCGCCGCCCAACTAAAGTAACGGCATAGTTCAAATGCTTTTGCAAACTTAGAGCAACCTTGTGAACACGCTGGTCGGTCGACAGGTCATTTGTAACACAGATAATCACATGCGTTTGCTTTTGCATAAGGTTTTATACTATTGTTATGATTTTGAAGCAACCAAAACTACATTTTTTTTCTGAAAAACACAGCTATTTTCCCGGCAAATTGAGAAGAATTCAAATTCGCAAGAATACAGTGGATTCCCATATTTTTCTTGCGAATTTCGGGGGCATGCCGTAATTTTCATAAAAATTACTTCTTCCCTTGGTGTTACCGAATTATAAGCATTATTTTGTCATAAATTTTTTATTATGTGGACATTATCTGAAAATATAAATATAAAATCGTTCCATACATTTGGTATTGAACACTATGCTTCTGCCCTATTCCGCTTCACAAAAGCCGATGAGTTAATCACGTTTTTGAATGAAAATCAAAGCCGATTTTCATGGTTTTTTGCACTAGGCACGGGTAGTAACCTATTGTTTACCGACAACTTTCCCGGCTGCCTGCTTCAGTCGACCAACACCGAAATAGAGGTTATTACAGATACAACTGATGACGTCCTAATCAAAGTTGGTGCCGGCAAAGATTGGGATCAATTGGTGGAATGGAGTGTGAACAACAAACTATACGGCATCGAAAACTTATCGTTAATCCCCGGTACTGTAGGAGCTTCGGCAGTGCAAAATATTGGAGCCTATGGCGTAGAGGTAAATCAACACATTATAAAAGTTGATGGCGTAAACCTCGAAACACTACAATTAGAACAAATTTCGAAAGAAGCCTGCCACTACGGATATCGCGACAGTATTTTTAAAAATGAATTGGCCAACCGATTTTTTATTACCCATGTATATTATCAACTATCGCGTAAAGCGCAATTTCAAATGGAATACGGAGCTGTGAGAGCGGAAGTAGCAAAGCATGGCGTCCCAAGTTTGCAAACGGTTCGTAAAGCTATAATCGATATTCGCAACAGCAAACTACCCGACCACACTGTTACGGGAAACGCAGGTAGTTTTTTCAAAAATCCGGTTATTGATACTGATAAAGCACAAAAAATGGCCGAAAAACACCCGGACATGCCCATGTATGCTGCTCAAAAAGGAAAAACAAAAGTTGCAGCCGGGTGGCTCATCGATCAGTGCGGATTAAAAGGCTATAAATCGCCGGAAGGTGCGGCAGTGCATCATAAACAGGCACTGGTACTTATTAACAATGGTGTGGAAAAAGGTACCGATATACTAAAACTTGCTCAATATATTCAGCAAACCGTTTCGGATAAATTCCAAATTTGGCTCGAACCGGAAGTAACTATTCTGCCATAGCGTTGCAAAAAAATTATAAAATAAATTTTATATCTTTATGCAACCAACTAACCTCAAACCTGAAATATGCCAGCAAGTGAATCACAAAAAAAATGCTACTTATCGCAAATAGAAGCACTTCAGAAAGAGATTGAAACGCTCAGGAACAAAGCAGCACACAATAATTCCAATAGCAATGAATTAAAATATCAGAATGTATTTTATAACGCCCCCATAGGAATTCTCCATTACAATAAAGATGGCGTTATTACCGATTGTAACGATATTTTTGTGGGTATCATAGGTTCTACTAAGCAGCGACTCATTGGGCTTAACATGCTTACCGATCTCAAAGACAAAACCCTCCAAAATGCAGTTAGAGAATCGCTTTCCAAAGGAATTTCCCGCTACCAAGACCTATACAAATCGGTGACAGCCGATAAGCAAACCCGGGTTCGCATCATTTTTAAGGGAATAACAGATTGTGCGGGTGAAATTGTAGAAGGAATGGGTATAATTGAAGACATTACAATGCAATACAACGCCCGTATTGCCTTAGAAAAAAGTGAGCAAACTTATCGTTCCATATTTGAACAAAATGCGGTTGGCATAGCCCACATTGCACCCGACACCACTTTATTGCGAGCAAATCCGCGCTTTGCGGCCATTATCGGACACGACATGCATTCAATCTATGATGTTGATTTTAAAAGCATTACTCATCCAGACGACGTAAAGTTAGATAAACGATACATAATTAAAGCCCTGCGAAACGAAATTGACGACTTTAACTTTGAAAAACGGTATATCAAACCCGACAAAACCATTGTATGGGTTAAACTTTATGGAACAGTTATCAGAAACGATGCAAATAAATTGCAGTACGCAATTATTGCCATCAGTGATATTACACAGCAAAAAGAAATTCAGACAGAACTAAACAGGCAAAAAGAAAAATATTACAAATTATATTCAGAGTACCTTGAACAAAACCGCGAACTCAAAAACTACGTGCACCAACTGGAAGAGGCCAACAAAAACCTGAAAGCAGCGAAAGAACGTGCAGAAGAGTCTAACCGCCTTAAAACGGCATTTCTGACAAATATGAACCACGAAATACGTACTCCTATGAATGGTATTTTGGGATTTGCCGCCATGCTCAATAATCCGGAAATTGCCAACGATCAAAACCAAAAATTTACCGAACTCATTTCGCAGAGCGGGCATCGTCTGTTGAATGTTATTGACTCATTGATCGATATGAGTAAAATTGAAGCCGGAATTAGAGAAATTAATCAACAAGAGATCGATATTGTAGAGCATTTGGAAAAAATTGTTTCCAATTATCAGGAACCAACTGCAGGAAAAGGCTTAATGCTAATAAAAAACTACACTACACACGAACCCATAAAACTTGTTACAGACCCGGTTAAATTGGGTCAAATAATTACCAATCTGCTCGATAATGCAGTGAAATTTACTGAAAAAGGCAGTATAAAAATTAGCATCGAAACTGCCGACAATTATTTATCAATCGCTGTATCAGATACCGGCTGTGGCATCGAAGCCAAATACCGGCAAGTAATATTTGAACGATTCAGGCAAGCGCCCGCCGATAAATACAAAGTAAACGAAGGTGCTGGTCTGGGACTGGCCGTGGCCAAAGGGCTAACGCAACAACTAAATGGTGAAATTTGGGTAGAATCGGTTAAAAATGAGGGGGCAACATTTTATGTTCGCTTACCTCATAAAGAAACACCCCAAGGTTCACAGGCACAAAAAACAACGAAAATGAAACCCCGGAAAGAAACCATTGAAAATTTTAAAGAGCCCAAAATTTTAATTGTTGAAGATGAACCTTCAAATTACATTTTAATTGAGGAGTTGCTGGCTCCCTTCAACTACAATTTAGTACATGCAGTAGATGGGCAAATGGCGCTTGAAATTGTAAATAAAACTCCCGATATTTCGTTAATTTTAATGGATATAAAACTGCCGGGAATGAATGGCATTGAGGCGACCAAAAGAATTAGGCAATTGATAAAAAATGTAAAAATAATTGCTGTAACTGCTTACACAAAACCCGAAACATTCACCGATGAAACCTTGTCAATATTCGACGACTATATTACAAAGCCTATTGAGGTACAAGTACTTATAGAAAAGGTAAAGCGTTCGTTTAAATAAAACTATAGAAAGGTTGCCCGTTTATTTGAAGTATTTATCAAACAGCCATATTAAAATACCTTACCTATAGAGGATTTATAAACAACCAAATAAATGAGTTACCCAAAATCCGCAAAGAATTATACAAAATATCATTGTATTCCTTACGAATTCGATTAAGTAAATCATCTCATTCGGTTTCATTCTTCACCCAAATGAGTGATTTTCTAAATCGGGGTTAACCTAAATTCCGCACGGATTTTGACCTTGAGAAATTAAATCCGTGCGGAATTTAGGTATTATTTGATTGTTCAGATGCTTGTGGAATTTAGGTTGCCCCCGATTAAAACAAAACAAGAAAAGCGCACCACTGAAGTGAATCGGTGGTGCGCTTTTCGTTAAAAGGGGTTACGCTTAATTGCGGTCGATGCAATTAAGGTCAGAAAAAGCCTGTTCGAGGCGTTTAACCATCGAAGTTTCCAGCTCTCTGAGCCATTTGCGCGGATCGTAATATTTTTTGTTGGGTTTATAGTCGCCTTCGGGATTACCCATTTGTGCTTGCAGGTAATCGTGGTGCTGCTGTTCGTATTCACGTACGCCATCCCATGCAGCCCATTGTGTATCGGTATCGATATTCATTTTAATAACGCCGTACCCAATGGCCTCGCGAATTTCTTCTAACGTAGAACCCGAACCGCCGTGAAATACAAAGTTTACAGGTTTAGCATCGGTTTTTTCTTTTTGCTCAATAAACTGCTGCGATTTGTCCAAAATTTTTGGAGTCAGCTTTACATTGCCCGGCTTATACACTCCGTGCACATTACCAAACGACGCAGCAATTGTAAATTTATCCGAAACCTTCAACAGTTCATTATACGCATAATGCACCTCTTCGGGCTGCGTGTAAAGCAATGATGAATCAACATCTGTATTATCTACACCGTCTTCTTCCCCACCAGTTACTCCAAGTTCAATTTCAAGCGTCATACCCATATCTTTCATGCGATGGAGATATTTAGCACAAATGGCTATATTCTCCTCCAAAGGCTCTTCTGAAAGGTCGAGCATATGTGATGAAAACAACGG
>JAWOEM010000005.1:0-7092 GCA_046482785.1 Salinivirgaceae bacterium | reverse complement strand
TACGCCGGTTACGCCGGTTCCCGCACTCAACCCGACGAGGGCGATCGACATTCTGACAGCAGGTCAAGTCTCCATGGAGCAGCGAGGTATCGAACCCCTAGCCAATGCTCTCGTGGAAATGAATGGTGAGACCGGAACTACCGATGTTGATGGAATATATACTTTTATGCTTTCCGATGGCAACTACCCACTTACAATTAGTAAGGAGGGTTATGATTCATACGCTACTGAAATTGTAATAGATGGTGAGCCTTCATCCATTAGTGTAGAATTATTTCGGTTTTTTGAAGTTCAATTTCAAGTATTGCATGCAAGCCAACCCATTGAAGGCGCGCAAATTATAATTGATACGCTTGAGCGTTATACAGACGAACAAGGAATAGCAACGTTCGAATTATTGAATGGACTTTATAATTATGATGTCGTTACACATGAATTTACAACACAATCTGGATCTATTGATGTTTCAGGCTCAGATGTTGAAAAAGTAATTGATTTTACAGGAATTCAAGAATTCGGTACAACGTTTAAGGTTTATCCAAACCCAACCACATCTAAAGTGGTGATCGTATCGGAAGGAAACGCAGTTGCTACTATTTATAATTCAACCGGGCAAATTATCGATACAGAATCCATTAATGGAGAATTAACGTATTCATTTACAAAGCCGGGAATTTATTTGGTGAAACTAAGCGATAACCAAAGTACAGAAATCCTGAAAGTAATAGTTGAGTAAGAAACCAAAGAGACTTTTACTGAAAAATATCACAAATAACCGGCGGTGAGGTAAATCCCTCACCGCCGGTTTCTTTTAACAGCTTTTAAATAGAAATTGCCTTCAGCAAACCATACATCTGACTTTTCGTAGTATTCTTTCGTTTCCGGTTCAAAAAATGTTCTATGCCGTGGCATCCTGCCGTTCGGTTTTTTTGTAAAGTAAAAAATGTATGTGACGCCATTTAATCCCAGATAGATGTTTGCAGAAAGGTAAACGGTAAACAACTTCGGTGGAGTCGAACTTAGAATTGAATAAAGCCCGTAGGGTTGAAATTATGGTAGAAAAAATGATTAAAATGGACTATCGCCGCGATTTATCTTAAAATGCTAGTATTAAACAAGATATCGGCGATTGGGTAAAGCGGTTTTTCGTATTTTTTTCTTACGTACACTGGGCACAAACTCAGGTTATCCACTAGCCCGGGAATTTATTTGGTAATATTTAGCCACAATAAAAATACTGAAATAGTATAAAGAAATATTCAGTAAGAAACCAAAAATTAGTGCGTCTTTGAAAACCCATTTGATTTTATCCGGTGCTGCTTTCGTAATTTCATCCTAAAATTGTAATTTTGTCAGTTACTTGAAAAAATGACATAGTGCTATGGATACAGATATTCAACGCGTAAAGCAACGGTTTGGGATAATTGGAAATTCGAAAGGGCTCGATCGGGCTATTAATATTGCCTTACAAGTGGCTCCGGTAGATATGTCTGTACTTATTTCCGGTGAAAGTGGAACGGGAAAAGAAACCTTTCCACGCATCATTCACGAAAATAGTATCCGCAAACATGCGAAATATATTGCGGTAAACTGTGGAGCCATACCCGAAGGAACCATCGATAGTGAGTTATTCGGACACGAGAAGGGTGCTTTTACCGGAGCACACGATAGTAGAAAAGGATATTTCGAAGTGGCCGATAAAGGAACCATTTTTCTCGATGAGGTAGGTGAGCTTCCGCTTTCTACCCAAGTTCGTTTATTGCGGGTTCTGGAAAGTGGCGAATTTATTCGCGTGGGCTCTTCACAGGTGGTTAAAGTCGATGTGCGTGTGGTGGCAGCAACAAACGTGAATGTCGAAAAGGCCGTGCAAGATGGGAAATTCCGCGAAGATCTCTATTACCGACTTAATACCGTTCCCATTCAGTTACCCACTTTACGTGAACGAAAAGAGGACATTTGGCTGCTGTTTCGGAAATTTGCCACCGATGTAGCCGAAAAGTATAATATGCCTCCCATTGAACTCGACGATGAGGCCTTGAAATTGATCGAAAATTACCGGTGGCCCGGAAATATCAGGCAACTGAAAAATGTAACTGAACAGATTGCAGTAATTGAGCGATCTCGGCTAATTACGGGCGACATCGTACGCCATTATTTGCCCGAAGTTGATGTGTCGCGCTTACCCGCATTGGTCAATAAAGAAAAAGAAAGCTTTGCCTTTAACTCCGAGCGCGAAATACTCTACAAGGTGCTTTTCGATATGAAAAAGGACATGGCCGACCTCAAAAAATTGGTTTTCGACATTATGGAAAATGGTGTAGAAGATACTGTGAACGATTCCCGTCACACACAAATTTTGAAAGACCTCGACGAGCGGAACCCGCATTTGCCATCGAAAATGCCTGAGAATTATTTGCAGAATAGTGAATATGTCCATAATTCTGATATCGAACACAGTACCGAAGATAAAAGCGATTTAATTGAAGATACCGAGGAGTATGTAGAAGAATCATTGTCGCTGGCCGACAAAGAAAAAGAATTAATTCTTAAGGCATTAAATAAACATGGAGGTAGGCGCAAACCTGCTGCCAAAGATCTTGGCGTTTCGGAACGCACACTTTATCGTAAAATTAAAGAGTATGATGTGGAAGCTTAAATATTATCGTTGGGCAAGTTATGTTGCAATTTCATTGTTTCTGGTAGGCTGTACTGTTTCCTATTCCTTTACCGGAGCCTCTATTCCCATTGAAGCAAAAACATTTACAATACGCGATATCAGTAATGTGGCGCCAACCATTAATCCCTCGTTGGCCAGCGATTTGGAATATGCACTTACTGAAAAAATGATGCGACAAACACGCCTTACCGAAGCCGATTTTGATGGTGATTTAGTATACGATATTACCATTGTTGGCTACAATGTTACACCCATTGCTGTTACGGGTGGTGAAGATGCCCAAGCCACCCAAAACCGACTAACCATTAGAGCTAAGGTGAAATTTCAAAACCGTTACGATAAAGAAGCCGACTTTGAACGAACCTTTTCCAAATATGCCGATTTCGATAACTCCAGCAATTTCATGGACGAGGAAGAGGGACTGGTTACAAATATTATTGACCAATTAGTAGACGATATTTTTAATGCATCTGTAGCGAACTGGTAAACCCCCATTTCAGTGAATTTATGAAGCCCGAAAAGTTTTATACCATACTTGTAAATCCCGCTAGTGTTACCAAAGACGATTTGCGCGAAATAGAGCAACTCGTTATGGAATACCCATGGTTTCAGGCCGCCAAGGCGCTGCTACTCAAAGCGCACCTTATGGAAGGCTCTTTTCGGTTTAGTCAATATTTGAGCAACATTGCCATGTACACCGGCGATAGGCAAAACCTTTATGCATGGCTTCACATTGAAACCGACAATGCATTGAATGTTTCCGATAAACCACTCGATGATCAGCAGCAGTTTGTCCAAAATATTCAACACGTTTCATCGGCAGAGTTACGCATGCAGGAAAACAAAAAATTGCGCAAACACGAGGTGGAGCGCCTTTTGGGCGATAAAGGCCTCATGGTATTCGATTTTGATTATGTTCCCGATAGCTCTGAAGCCACCGATGACCAATATGTGCAAAATGCCGGACTTAACGTAAACACCTACGATTTACAAACCGAAATTGATCATTCGGGCGATGAGCTTACAGATGACACCAAAGATTGGTTGGCTGAAAATATTAAGAAAGCCCGACAAAAAACCCAAAAACAGCTGCGCGAGAAAAGCAGAAACGACGATATGATAAATAATTTTATCAGCATCACAGAAAAAAAGCTGAAAAATAATGTAACAGACGAAAAAGCCAGTGAAATACAGAAGTATACAGAGAAAAGCGTGCAAGAAAGCACCGAGTTTTTTACTGAAACTATGGCTAAAATATACCTAAAACAAGGATTATTCGAAAAAGCCTTAGCTACTTATAGAAAATTAAGTTTGAAATATCCCGAAAAAAATGTTTACTTTGCAGGCCGTATAAAAGAGATCGAAAAATTATTAAATAATCAATAAAACGAAGGAAAAATGTATTACTTCATTTCAGTATTAATCATTGTGGTTGCAATATTACTAGTTCTAATTGTATTAGTACAAAACTCAAAAGGTGGGGGGTTGGCAGCCAATTTCGCAGGAAACAATCAAGTGATGGGAGTACGCAAAACAGCCGACTTTTTGGAGAAAGCTACATGGGTACTAATTGGCGTTTTCTTTGTTCTTAATGTATTGGCAGTTTACACAATGCCAAAACCCGAAAAAGCACAGCAAAAATCGGAACTTGAGGAAACCATTAACCTCGATGCTCCTGTACAAGCACCTGTACCACAAAACAACCCAATGCCGGAAGAAGATAATCAATAAAAAATACCTGCATACAACCAAAATGGCTGTCGGAATTGGGCAGCCATTTTTTTATGCAACTCATTTGATATCAATACGCCTTCGCTTAAAAAAACTCAAAATCTAATTTCTTTATCGATTAGTAATATCTAACCTGCCAAAGATAAATGTAGTACGAAATTTGCTACAGCCTTATTCACAATAATATTCAGACGTTTTCCATTAATAATACATATTCAATGAGTCAAAAGATTAGAAATGTGGCCATAATTGCCCACGTTGACCATGGTAAAACCACGTTGGTCGACAAAATTTTAGTACAATGCAAACTTTTCGGTGCCCATGAAAAGCCCGGGGAGCTTATTATGGATAGCAACGATCTGGAACGTGAACGCGGCATTACTATCCTTTCAAAAAACGTTGCCGTACAGTATAACGACTATAAAATTAATATTATCGATACACCGGGACACAGCGATTTTGGCGGCGAAGTAGAACGCGTGCTCAATATGGCCGATGGTGTACTTCTTCTGGTAGATGCTTTTGAAGGATGCATGCCCCAAACACGTTTTGTGTTGCAAAAAGCCCTGGAACTTGGACTAAAACCCGTCGTGGTTATCAATAAAGTAGATAAACCCAATTGTAGACCCCTGGAAGTACAAGAAGAGGTGTTCGAGCTCATGTTTAACTTAGATGGCTCAGATGAGCAACTCGATTTTCCTACCTTTTACGGATCTGCAAAAGATGGCTGGATGTCGGCCGACGTAAAAACCAAAACTACCGATATTACTGCCCTACTCGATGGTATTATCGAATATATTCCGGCTCCAAAGGTAGAAGAAGGGTTTACCCAAATGCGCATTACCTCACTCGACTATTCGTCCTACGTTGGCCGAATTGCTATTGGGAAAGTTTTTCGTGGTGTAATAAAAGAAAACCAGCAAGTACTGGTTATCGCTAAAGATAAATCGATTAAGAAACAAACCATAAAAGAGTTGTTCGTGTACGATGGCTTTCACCGTCGGAAAGTTGAAGAAGCTGCAGCCGGCGATATTGTTGCCGTTGTAGGATTAGAAAATTTCGAAATCGGACAAACCATTGCGCATATCGATCACCCCGATCAATTGGATGTAATTGCAGTGGATGAACCCACAATGAGCATGCTATTTACCATTAATAATAGCCCATTTTATGGGAAAGAAGGTAAATATGTCACTTCTCGACACATCAACGACCGACTGAATAAAGAATTGGAGAAAAACCTTGCATTGCAATTGCACGAAACCGATTCCGCCGATAAGTTTAATGTCTACGGAAGGGGAATATTGCACTTGTCTGTACTCATCGAAAATATGCGCCGCGAAGGCTACGAACTGCAAGTTGGTCAGCCTCAAGTGCTGTATAAAATGATCGGAGCCGAGAAATGTGAGCCTTTCGAAGAGCTAACCGTTGATGTGCCTGACGAGTATTCCGGCGCCATCATTGAAATGGTAAGCCAGCGCAAGGGCGAAATGAAAAATATGATCCGCAAAGGCGATCGAATTAACATTGAATTTGAGGTGCCATCGCGCGGCCTTATTGGACTAAATAACCAAGCGCTTACTGCTACCGCCGGAGAAGCTATTCTAAACCATCGTTTTATTGAATACCGACCCGTTGTAGGGGCAATTAAAGAGCGTCAGAATGGCTCACTCATTGCGATGGAAGGTGGAACAGCCATTGCCTACGCATTGCACAAATTGCAAGATCGGGGGCGCTTCTTTGTAGCTCCCGGCGAAGATGTGTACGCAGGTCAGGTAATTGGTCAAAACACCCGCGAAGGCGATTTGGTGCTGAATGTAACCAAAACGAAAAAACTTACAAACATGCGTGCCAGTGGTTCAGACGATAAGGTTGCTCTTGCGCCACCCATAAAATTCTCACTTGAAGATGCGTTAGAATACATCGAAAAAGATGAATATGTTGAAATTACACCCAAAAGCATTCGCTTGCGTAAAGTGCTTCTCGATGAAAACGACCGTAAACGAGCAAAAAATAAAAATGCCTAACTTATTCGTAGGCATGCTATAATTAGAGCCTGTCCATAAAGTCGGGGTGTTCAGTGAATAAATTCGATTTTCAAGGCTTGCGAAACTCAAAATCGTTGAGTTTACTGGTGTAAGTGATACGAGTTTGAGTGAGTATAACGCAATACATTGAGCATGTCGAAATGCAGAAAATCGGATTTATTGACGAATTCTAATTTTTTGCGGATATTGGGTGTAAGAAAACATTCGAAACAACAAAATAAATCCCCGATGAGCAACTCATCGGGGATTTTATATTTCCGCCCCAATCCTTCAATCGAAACTCCCCGCAATAATTCGTGGGGTAAACTTTTGTTTATTTTTCGCGGTATAATCGTGAATAGGAATCGCCAGTCCGGCCGAAACTTCTTTCGCAATTTGAAATGCTTGCTTGTGGGTTAGCCTAAAAAGTGTTATTTGGTGACGTCGGTCAAACACCAATGTGCCTTTAATCAAAAGATTTCTTTGGTGTTTCGATGGAGACAAAATTGTCATTCTTTGGCGCTTCCAAATTTTTACTAATGTTAGGTATTTTGCCGGAGCAATGTTTTGCCAGTGCCCGATTTTATATCCGAAAATGGTCATGTACAACAGTAGGCGTTTGTTAGAATAGTCAACTTCCATATAATCTCGAATCGA
>JAWOEM010000406.1:0-19451 GCA_046482785.1 Salinivirgaceae bacterium | reverse complement strand
TTACCAGAGTTGAATCCTGCGCCTGATATAAAGCTATGGTAGCATAGGGTATGCCGTCGCCGCTTGCTTCGCTTTTTATCGTCCCATCCAGGAGTTTTGTTTGTTGGCCGAAAGCTAAAATACTCATAAGAATACCACCCAGCACCATCGTTGTTTTTTTTGTAAATAAATTCATGATTTTCGGATTTAAGTTTCACATTTTTCTTTGCAAAGAACGTGAACCTACCGTTATAAAGCAATTTTCTGGGATACAAGGAAGGATTTTGTCACCGGTGGCAAATTTTTCTATAAGGCTGTTGCCAATTTGTTACGAACGGTAATGTTATGGGATGAATGGCAATGATCTCAGAAATGATAGCGCTCCATTTGTGTGTAAAATGCTTTCACCTTTTGCCGGGAAACGGGTATGGATGCTTCTGTATTTAACAGTTTAAGGACGAAGTTACCGTTGCTGAACGCACGCGTGCAACCTCAATTTCGAGATTAGATACGCGTTTGTCGCAGCAAATTACAACCAAAGAGTTGAACCGTTTTGCATGCTGCAATTTAAGCGAAAGCTTCGAGACCAATGCATCGGTAGATGTTTCGTATTCCGACGCAGTATCGGGCGTAAAGCAAATTAAACTTTTAGGGCTCGATGGACGTTATTCGCAATTAATGCTCGAAAATGTTCCAATTTTACGCGGGGCAGAGTCGGCCTTTGGACTGGACTATATTCCCGGAACATGGATGGAAAGCATACAGGTTTCCAAAGGAACTTCTGCCGTAAAAAACGGGTATGAATCGGTAACCGGCCAAATTAACATCCAATACAAAGAGCCCTCGGGCACCGAAAAACTCCATTTTTATACTTATGCCAATCAGGATGGTAAGGTTGAAGCCAATGCCGGATATACATTTAAGATAAATGAAAAATGGAAAGGATCGTTTCTGGCACACACTGCCACCAATTTCAGGGAACTGGATATGAACGATGATCAATTTCTGGACAAGCCAATGGCATCGATCGGAACATTTATGAATCGCTGGGAATACAAAGGCCAAAAAGTGGAATCGAAAATTGGCCTCTCCTACCTTACCGAAGAACGCGAAGGTGGCCAGATTGATTTCGACCACAGTAAACCGGCAAGCGAACAAAGCGCTTATGGAATTGGTATTAATGTCGAAAAAATCCACGCTTTTTCGAAAGTCGGTTTTCTGTTTAACAGACCGTCGACAAGTTTAGGAACCATTTTTTCGGCATCGGGCTTTGAACGAAATGCATTTTATGGCGACCGAACGTACAATACCCGTCAGTATAACCTGTATGCCAATTTCATATTTCAATCGTACATTGTAAACACCAATCATACATATAACACTGGGGGAAGCATTGTGTACGACAATGAGGACTTTGAATTGAATACGATTAAAAGCTCACAAGAAGAAGCAGTACCGGGCGTGTTTTTCGAGTACAACTACAAACCAATAGAACAATTAACGTTTATGGCGGGTATGCGCTACGACTACAGTACACGGTACGGAGGTTTTGAAACACCCAGAGCACATTTCAGGTATGCATTCCCTGCCTATACTACAATTAGAGCTTCGGCCGGCAAAGGCTACCGCACACCAAATGCGCTTAACGAAAACACAAACGTACTGGCAAGCGGCAGGGCAATAATTTACGACGATGCCGAAATAGAGCAAGAAGAGGCCTGGAACTATGGGTTGAGTATTGTAAACGACATTCCCGTTTTCGATCGCGACCTAACCATTTCGTTGGAATATTTTTACACGCAATTCGATAACCAACTGGTAGTAGATCTGGAGCAAAGTCGGTCTGAGGTTCATTTTTACAATCTGGACGGAAACGCATTTGCGCACAGCATACAAGCCGAGCTCATGTACGAAGTTATCGAACGACTGGACTTAACCGTGGCCTATCGCTTAAACGATGTACGAAGCACCTATTCGGGCAATCTGGAAAAAGTACCCTATGTAAGTCGTTACAAGGGTCTTATTTCGGCGGGCTACAGAACCAATATGGATAAATGGATTTTTGATATCACTGCTCAATTTCACGGGCAAACCCGATTGCCCGGTGCATACGAAAATAATGCTGAGCTATTTGGAATTGATGCGCCCGAATCGTACATTAACATGATTGCCCAAATTACAAAAAACTACAAACGGTGGAGTTTCTACGTAGGCGCAGAAAACCTAACAGACTACACACAGAAAAATGCCATTGTAGATGTACAAAACCCAAACAGCAACACATTTGATGCCTCTATGGTATGGGGTCCGCTTTACGGACGCATGTTTTACGGAGGCATAAAGTATATTTTATTTGACTAACCAAAATTTAATAATTATGAAAAATGGATTTTTAGTAGCAATTATTGCGCTTTTTGCGCTTTTTGCAAATGAGGCCAACGCCCAGGACAAAGCCAAGGTACAAAATGTAACATTTACATGTGATATCGATTGTCACAGTTGCAAGAACAAAATTATGCAGCAAATTCCTTACGAAAAAGGGGTAAAAGATGTACAAGTCGATATTCAGAAAAAAGAAGTAACTGTTGAGTTTAAAACAGCAAAAAACAACACCGAAGACTTGATTAAAGCCTTTAAAGAAATCGGGTTTACAGCTGTTGTAAAAGATGAAGGAGCGAAAAAAGAAAAAGCCCCAAAAGAAGAAAAACAAACACTGCGTCGAGACCATTAAGCAGTCAACATCAAAAAAAAGCTGTCCAGAAAGGGCAACTTTTTTTCTATGGGAGCTCAAACCTCAAAAATTTCTGGGCACTCAAAAAAGCAATAATAAGAAAGAGCGCCTCGGCGCTCTTTCTATTTCAATTACTCAACCATGATATGGTAGAAGTTTAGTATCAGAAATATTAATCATGTTTGTAAAAACCATTAAATACTATCGAACAAATACCGATTAAATTGACTCTGTTTCAACTATTTTTCCCAGAATATCGGCGTAAAGAAGCATGCGGTATTTTTTACCTTCAAAATCGAGCTCTTCTCCTGCCCTATTTTTATACATAACCTTTTCACCTACTGATATTTCGGGATTTTCAATTTGACTAATAGCCACAACTACACCTGTATTATCTTGTTCCCGGGCTGAATCAGGAATAATAATACCCGATGCGGTTTGTTGCTCAGCCTCCTCTTGTAGCTCAATAAGTACATGTTGGTTGATAGGTTGTAATTCTCTCATTTTCGTCTCTTTTTAATGGTTCGTTAGTTATTAATATTGAGTAATTGATTTATTTTTGCACGATCGAAACCAATAACAACTTGATTGTTTATAACTGTTTGTGGAACACCCTGCTGTCCGCTTCGTTGCACCATTTCGTTAGCAGCCGCATGATCTTTTGAAACGTCGATTTCGGAAAAATGCACTTGGTTTTCGTTCAAATATGCTTTTAAACTATTGCAAAACGAGCACGTAGGTGTAGTGTACATCACCACCGAAGGCCCACTTCCACCGCCTGCCTGTGCAGCCGCAAAGGACTTTCCTTCCATTATCGTTTGGTAATACCCGGCGCTCTGACAACCTTTTACATGGTTTACCGGGACTCCATTTACCACCTTTACAAAGGTAGGTACACTTCCAACACGTAGTTCTTGATGCACACTACGCGTTTTATTCACATCGGCCGTATATACAGTTACGCCAACTTTTTCCGAAGCCTGCTCTACACTTCGCAAAGCACACTCACTTTGGTCGCTTTCCGAACGGTACACCAGAACAAAATATTCGTTCGTTTGCGTGGGGATATTTTCTAAAGTATCTATCGAAATCATCCTGAAAAAATTATTTATTTACATATTTACATAATCCAATATCATACCAAAATACGGCATACAGACAATTTGACAGTCCGCCGAATTAACGCCAATCAATGTAGAATATTTCTGATTTTATACATTAGTGAACACAAATTGTTTTAACTTCGTGCGACAAAAAACTTCTCTTTAACGAAATTTATATCAATGAAAACGATAATAGCCTACACAACAAGGCACGGGGCAACAGAGCAAGTGGCAGAGCGCATAAACGATATATTGGGAGGCAAAGCTGAAGTCTACAACTTACAGAATAGTCGCATCAACCCGGATAATTATGACCGGGTTATTATAGGAGCGTCCATTCATGGAGGAAAAATTCAACGGCGCATGCGTCGATTTTTAAGACGAAACAAAAAAAAGTTGCTTAAAAAAGAACTGGGGTTGTTTTTGTGCTCCATACAAACCGGCGAAATATCGGTTAAGCAGTTTAATAAAAATTTCTCTAAAAGTCTTCGTACGCACGCTAAGGCAACTGCCCTTGTGGGTGGTGCATTTTACATGGATAAGATGAGCAATATGGAAAAATCGATCGTTAAAAAGGTAGCAGAAGTAGATAAAACTGTCGACAACATTAATTACGAAGAGGTAGAACAGTTTGCACAAAAGTTTCTTTAATATTTGCGCAAAAAAACGTCCATAAAACCGACCAACCTATTCCTTTACGAACCCTTGGCATTTTTCAGGCATCCTAATAAGTACCTTTAACCCAAAATATTTTGTAAAAAAAAGAAGGAGCCGGCAAGCAAATGCTTCGGCTCCTCCACAAATCAAAAAAACTACAATCAAAACTGTACTAAACATACAGACCTATAAAGTATAACACCTATTTTTTATAAAAGTTGGTCGACTCGAAAATCTTATCGGCCGATTTGGCAATAAACCCCGAGTACAACTCCCCATTTTCATCTTTAAAACGCTCGGCAAACTCGTAGTAGCATGCCGGAATATTATATACCCCCTCCTCAAATTCAACAGGAATAATATCTGCCATAATACTCGATTGTTTCAGCAATTCATCTTTCGTGCCCTTCACTTCTCCTCCCGAGGTGTTTAATGTGAACCCATTATCTTTAAGCAAACTGTTAACATCCTCAATGGCACCAATATTTGATAAATGATTTACACTTACTGTAAAATGGTTAGCTCTGTAGCCGTAAACATATAACCATGCCGCATACTCTGACTCTTCGCGCAATTTATTATAGGTTTCGTATGAAATTTTACTCCAGGGTCGCCCATGGAAAATAAGTTTTGGATCATCGAATACCTTCGGATCTGCTGCATCCAAGGCATTGGCAATGGTTTTTTGAAGCCACGGGCTAAATTCTTCTAACAGAAGCTCACTAATAAAAACACGCGGAGCATTCGGTATTCCGGGCAATTCAAAATGCTTTGCATTTAGTTTCTTAGCCTCAAAATTGTACTGCCCCCTTTCCACATATCCGGCCTCCAAAAACAAACGGGCAATTTTTTGTATGTTTACACGTGAATCGTTAAATGTGCGGAATGCAACATGATCGTTTACTACTCGGTCGCCTTGTTTCTCAAAAAGCGCTTTCACTCGCCCTGCTGAGGCGTTTTGGTCGGAATAATCATTCCATAGCTGATTAAAAATTTCGTTGTACTGCATAATTCTTCTGTTTTTAATTGGAAACAAGAATTGATAATAATTGTTGACGCAATATTTATTTTAAGACCTTTTTTTCTCCTTTTAAGATCCAAGAGTTTGGTATAAAAAGGGTTTTATATGGTTTTCAGCTACTTTTTTACCTATATTCTAAAGCAAGTAAGTAGTTGAAAATCAGCGACCATTTAGAGTTAGGGACAAAGCTGATTTTCAACATTCAGTAATTTAAATACCATTTTAGACTGACCTCATCCAATTTAGCGCAATTCTGCCGGATTGTATTTTTAAAGTTTTAAGATACGCGTGAAATTTTAGAAGCAAAAATATGGTGCAATTCAATTGGAGTGCTCGTTTCTTTTCGATATTTTTACAGGTTCATAAAAATCAGAGTTGTTTTAGATTAAAACAACTGATGCGCAAAAATATGCAGACACATTTACCAATAAAATACAACACAAAATCGTTCATTACGAGAACATATTTTTTTAAAATAGAAAATAGTTGCAAACTATAAACATCACACAAATGATTAATAGAACAACAAGAAATATACTATTTATTCTTTCGATTATACTATCAACACACTTTGCACACGGCCAAATAGAACACACCAAGCCCGCGCCCGGTCAGGAACTCATAAAAGGAATAGAACTTTTTGAGCAAGAACAGTACGGATCTGCATTAAGCCTATTCGACGATATTGTGGCACACAATACCAGAGTTGGGTTTAACGATATTTCGTCCGATGCAGAATTCTATGCAGCCGTATCGGCACTTAAGCTCAACAATGCCGATGCAGAATACCGCATTATTAATTTCATAAAACGAAACCCCGAAAGTCCACGCATACAACGGGCCTGCTTTTTTATGGGGCAATACAAATACAAAGAAAAAGAATGGGAAGCCGCAGCATACTGGTTTGCACGTGTAGAACGCTATATTCTTGAAAAAGATGAACGAGCCGAATACTATTTTAAGCAAGCCTACGCCTACCTAATGGTTGATGAAACCGAAAAAGCAAACAAATTGTTTTACGAACTTCTGGACTTCCCGGAAAGCGATTATTATGGTCCGGGCGCGTATTATTACTCGCACATCGAATACACGAGAGGCAATTACGAAACGGCACTCAAGGGATTTAAGTCGCTGGTAAACGATCCTACATTTGCACCGCTTGTTCCCTATTACATGGCGCACATTTACTTCTTACAACACAAATTCGAAAAAGTAATTGAATACATTCCCGGAATTATTGATAAAGATACACCAAAACGCAAAGCAGAAATGCAACGCATGCTTGGTAGTGCATGGTTTAGAATGAAAAATTACGACAGCACACTTGTGTATCTGGAAAAATACAAAGCCGCTACCACTAATTTTCAACGTTACGACCTATACCAGTTGGCATATGCGTACTACAAAAAAGGCGATTACGATAATGCTGTGAAAAATTTCGAAATGATAACCAACAAGCACGACAGCCTATCGCAAAACGCTAATTACCACATGGCTGCAAGCTACTTAAAACTCGGCGACAATAAAAATGCCCATCTGGCATTTGGCAACGCCTCGCGCATGGATTTCGACGATAAAATTAAGGAAGATGCACTGTTCAATTATGCCAAACTCACCTATGAACTATCGTTTGCCCCGTTCGACGAAACGTTACGTATTTTTCATAGTTACCTGGAGCAATACAAAGATTCCGAGCGAAGTGACCTTATATACAACTACTTGGTAGATGTGTATATGAGTAGCAAAAATTACAAAGCAGCCATTGAATCAATTGAAAAGATATCGAGCCAAAACAGACAGATTAAGAATGCACTACAAAAAGTAGCTTACCACCACGCCATAGAACTATACAACAACTTAAAATACGCCGAAGCTATACAACTATTCGATAAATCGTTAAATGCAGAAGGAAACGATGCATCAATAATGGCTCTGGCTCATTACTGGAAGGGCGAAAGCTATTTTAAACTGGAAAAATACAGTTTGGCTATCAATCACTACGAAATATTCCTGACAACTCCGGGAGCCTACAGCTCTGATTTTTATAACCTTACCAATTACAATCTGGCATACTGCCACTTCAAACAAAAAAACTACCAAGCGGCCTCGGTCTGGTTCAGAAAATATGTAGATAACGCCCCTGCCGGCCAGTTAAAAATTAATTACGATGCATGGGTGCGCCTCGGTGACAGTTATTTTGTGCAACGCCGCTACGAACAAGCACTTACGGCGTACAAGGCTGGAGCGCAAGTACCAACAGAGAAAAACGACTATGCCATATTTCAACAAGGCTTTTCGGCTGGTATTCTTCACCGATACGAAGAAAAAATAGACATTCTAACACCATTAACCACCAGAGAAAACTCGTTACTTGCCGACGATGCCCTTTTTGAAAGCGGTCTGGCATATATCCAACTCAATAAGATAGAACAAAGCATACAGCAGTTTGAACAATTAATCGAAAAATTTCCGACCAGTAATTATTACAAAAAAAGTCACCTACAAGCCGGATTAATGTCCTTTAATTTGGGCAATAATCCCAAAGCCGAACACCACTTCAAGCACCTTGTAGAGAACCACAAAGGCACAGACGAATATGCAGAAGCCCTTGTGGCATTAAAAAACGTATACCTGGATCAAAATCAGGTAGATCAATATTTTCAATATGCCAAATCGCACAGCATCAACATTAGTGCAAACGAGCAAGACTCCTTGCTCTACCTTTCGGCAGAAAAAGCCTACCTGAATAACGACACAACCCATAGCAGAAGCCTATTTGAAGAGTATCTGGAACGCTTTAACGACGGACAGTTTGTGCTAAAATCGCATTTTTATTTGGCACAAATTCTTTATAACGAACAAAATTTCCAGCAAGCCATTCCGCATTACGAATACATTGTGGCGCAACCACAAAATAGCTTTACGCAAACGGCACTTTACAACATTGCACCCATTTACGAAAACAACAAAAACTATGGTAAGGCTTGGGAATACTATCACGAGTTAGAGGCTATAGCCAATACAAATCGGTTGTTGCTGGAATCGCGAATTGGACAAATGAGAGCCGCAATAGAAATGAATGAACACGAAAAAATTGATAATGCCGCATCAAAAATTCTTATAACAGATAAAGTTCCCACAGAAATAACCAACGAAGCACGGTTTGCCAAAGCGCAAGCACTGGAAAAGCTCGAAAATCCCAAAGATGCGCTTACACAATACCGATTACTGGCTCAAAACCTTCAAAACAAATACGGAGCAAGAGCCCAATACGAAGTTGCCCGTATTGTTTACGAACAAGGAAAAACCGTATTGGCAGAATCGGAAATACAACGATTCATCAAAAATGGAACGCCACACCAGTATTGGTTGGGGAAATCGTTCTTGCTTCTATCGAAAATTTATGAAGAAACCGGAAAAGCATTTCAGGCAAAAGCTTTTTTACAAAGTATTCTTGGCAACTATGCAATTGAAGACGACGGTATAATTACTGAAGCCAAAAAACGCCTCAGCGAACTCTCTATCGATGATGACCAAAAGTTTTCGAAAGATACATCGAATATTGAGCTGGAGCTGCAAAAAAATAATGATGCTGATACAACCAGAATAATTCTTAATTAACAAACAAAATTGAATTAATCAATTACAAGCGAAAATACTACAAACATGCAGTACACAAACACGCTCACCACATATACACGACCAATAAAAGCAATACGAACCATTATGGCGAATTCCATGAAAAAACGAACAATCGTAAAATCCCTGTTTCTGGTTTTGCTTTTAACGGGTAGCATCAGTACTCAAACCCTTGCTCAAAGCGAAGTTGATGTTGAAAAACCATACGAACCCGCCATTGAAGATGCATTCAAAATTTCAAAAATGCCCCAAATTTCAGATACCACTCGAATCGATGTATCGTTTGAATATGACATTATGCCCTCTCCATTTTTATCGTTCTTTAAACCCGATAACATTAAACCGGCACGCCTAAAATCGGAAGAAGCCGATTTGCTCGATAATGGATATGTTCGCGGAGGCTTTGGTAATTATACAAGCCCAATACTGGAAATCAGGGCACACAGCAAACGGTCTGCCCAACACCATTGGAATGCCTACTTTTTACATGAATCGGTTAACGGAAAAATTACAAACCAATACGACAAAAAACAATACGCAGGGTACAGCAGCAACAAAATTGGAGTATCCGGAAAAAAATTGCTCCCCACCGCAGTTGCCTTTGCCAAAATAGATTTCAACAACCGAAAAACCTATTACTTTGGCAAAACACTCGACGATGCATTGGCCAATGTCATGAACACCGAGTTTGAAAAGAAAGATTTAAAAGCCCTTCCGGTAAATAGTTTTAGCACAAAACTGGGCATCAACTCTACACATATGGACTCGGCAAATCTCAACTATAAACTATATGCGCAACTGCGCCACACAAATGCAAAGAGCACAATAAAAGAGGACAAGACAGACATTGGAGCAGATTTGGATTACTATTTTAACAAGCAGTTCATAGGCACACAAGGAAAAATTACCTACTTACAAACCAGCGGGCTCAACGACACATTAGAACATGTATACATTGACTTTAATCCGTGGATTGGGGCGTTTGGGAAAAAATGGCGCATACAGGCCGGTGTTAACACTTCATACGATCAAAAAACGGCAGAATACTACTTCTACCCCGACGTGAAACTCCACTACAACATTGTGAGTTTCATAATGGTTCCCTACTTCGAATATTCGGGAAATTACCAATTAAATACTTACAAAACCATAACCGACGAAAATCACTTTATACTGCCAACGCTTTATGTAAAACCAACCAACTACAAAAACATTATAAGCGGAGGTTTGCGCGGCAATGTAAGTTCGCGCTTAGGATTTAACCTAAACGCCACCTACAGCAACATCGAAGATCAGTATTTTTATGTTGATGCCGACACAACCCAATCGACACAATACTTTGATGTAGAGTACGATAACTTAACACAAATGAAATTTATGGCAGAGGTGAGCTGGAAAAAGTCGGAAACCTTTAATGTACTAGTACAAGCAACCTACAACCAATACTCACTCGATTCCCTTTCGCAACCCTACTACATGCCTGTATACGAAATAAACACCCATTTACGCTACAACATCAAAAATAAAATTATACTTACTTCTGACTTGTTTTACAAAGGCGAACGCTATGCACACGACCTGCGCCTTGGGGACATTCACCTGAAAGACATTTTTGATGTAAATGTGGGAGGCGAATATTTGTATAACCACTACTTGTCGGCATTTGTACAATTCAACAATATTTTGGCACAGAAACGATACGAGTGGAATAACTACCGTTTGCTTGGATTTAGAGTAACAGCCGTAGCAACCTATCGGTTCTAGTGTAATGTCAACACCCAAATAACGCACCAAGGCATGTTCTTTTACGGTTTTGCTTTGCAATAAAAAGATTCACGTAGCTATGGCTATGCTTACTTTTTACTGCTGCACAAAACTCGGAAAATAACGGCGACTTAAACGGCATTTGAGTATTGACATGACAGCAGTGTCATGCAATTATTAATTTTCAGACTGATAAAATTTGGGTCCAATTCGGAAAAATAAACGAATACTCGCTCCATTTTACGCATAAAAAGCAGCTTTTTCGATCAAGTTAACAATGCCTATCAGAGAAGTGAAATCCAAATCAAAAAAACAGCACTGACAAAACCCCATTACGCACTCACTATCAACACTATACAACACAAAAAATATGTTGATTAATTGTTGATAAGTCGCCATGAAAACCTACCCTAAATAGGCTGTAAATCATAATAAAAAAGGTATATTTGTGTGCTATTTACGTTAAGTAAAAATTAAGGAAATATTAATTCAAAGTAATGACTCATGACTGAGCAAGAACGAATAAAAAAGGGACAAGATGAATATTCTGCAGAGAGTATTCAGGTGCTGGAAGGACTGGAAGCTGTACGCATGCGTCCGGCGATGTATATTGGCGATATTGGCGAAAAAGGTCTGCACCACCTTGTCTACGAGGTAGTAGACAACTCGATAGATGAAGCACTGGTTGGACACTGTAGTTTTATTGAAGTAACTATACATGAAGATAATTCAATAACAGTTAGAGACGACGGACGCGGTATACCGGTTTCAAATCACACGAAAGAAAACAAATCGGCACTGGAAGTTGTAATGACGGTACTCCACGCCGGAGGAAAGTTCGATAAAGAATCATACAAAGTATCGGGCGGACTGCACGGTGTAGGTGTATCATGTGTAAATGCACTATCATCAGACCTAAAGGCAGAAATACATCGCGAAGGCCAAATTTGGATACAAGAGTACAAAATTGGAGTTCCAACTGAAAAAGTTAGACCCATTGGCCCAACCGAAAAGTCTGGAACCATTATTACGTTTAAACCCGACGATAGTATTTTTATTACTTCTGAATATAAATATGAGATATTGGCGACTCGCCTTCGGGAATTGGCATTCCTCAACAAAGGAATACGCCTGAAACTTATCGACGAAAGAGAAACGGATGACGAAGGCAACTTTAGATCCAACGATTTCTTTTCAACAGAAGGATTGGCAGAATTTGTGCAGTTTTTGGATAACACTCGGGAAAAAATTACCCACGATATTATCCATATTACAACAGAAAAAAACGATACGCCCGTAGAAGTGGCAATGCAATACAATAACTCATTCAACGAGAACATACACTCGTATGTGAACAACATTAACACAATTGAGGGAGGAACACACTTAACAGGTTTCCGCAGGGGGCTGACCCGAACACTGAAAAACTACGCAGTAGAATCAGGACAATTAGACAAGCTGAAATTCGAAATTTCTGGCGACGACTTCCGCGAAGGACTTACAGCAGTGGTTTCTGTAAAAGTAGCTGAACCACAGTTCGAAGGACAAACAAAAACCAAATTAGGAAACTCCGATGTTAGCTTAGCGGTAGATCAGGCTGTGAGCGAAATGCTTGCCAACTACTTGGAAGAGAACCCAAAAGATGCGAAAATAATTGTAAACAAAGTTGTTGTAGCCGCACAAGCCCGCCATGCTGCGCGTAAAGCACGGGAAATGGTGCAACGGAAATCGGCCATGACCGGTGCCGGACTGCCGGGTAAACTTGCCGATTGCTCGGCACGTGACCCCGAAAAAGCCGAAATATTCCTCGTGGAGGGAGATTCGGCGGGTGGAACGGCAAAACAAGGCCGCGACAGACACTTTCAGGCAATTTTACCACTACGCGGTAAAATTCTGAACGTCGAAAAAGCTATGGTGCACAGGGTTTTTGATAACGACGAGATTAAAAACATTTTTACTGCACTTGGAATTACTATTGGTACAGACGAGGATAGCAAAGAGCTTAATTTAACCAAAATTCGTTACCACAAAGTAATTATTATGTGTGATGCCGACGTTGACGGTAGCCACATTGCAACTTTAATTATGACATTCTTTTTCAGGTACATGAATGAGCTTATTAAACGAGGTTACCTCTATATTGCTACACCTCCACTCTATTTACTGAAAAAAGGAAAAACACAAGCATATGCATGGTCTGAAGAAGAACGCGCAGAGTTTGCAGAGAAATATGGCGACGGTACAGAAAGCAATATTCATGTACAGCGCTACAAAGGTTTGGGTGAGATGAACGCAGAGCAGCTTTGGTCAACCACAATGGATCCGGAATTCCGAATTTTACGTCAGGTAACCATCGATAACGCCGCCGAAGCAGACCGCATATTCTCTATGCTCATGGGCGACGATGTTCCACCACGCCGCGAGTTTATTGAATCGCATGCAAAGTATGCAAATATTGATGCATAAGTGTGCGTAAGAAATCTAAAAACAACACACCAGATACAAAAAAACGCAACTCATTTCGAGTTGCGTTTTTTTATGTTGCCAATAATCGGGAAACATAAAATATAAATGTTTCTGCATGCTTACGGCCTCGAAAGCCTCCACTACATTACAAATTCCGAAGCCAGTAAGGCGCCGCCTATAATGCCCGCACTATTAAGCAATTCGGCCGGTTTTACCGGAGTTGAAATGATAATGGAATCTTCAAACTTATGAAACTTTTTACTTGAACCACCGCCCAAAACAATAAGGTCGGGGTATAATAACCGCTCTACATGTTCAAGAACCACATTGAACCTACTCCCCCAATCTTTACGCGATAAATCTTCTTTTTTCCTCACTGCATCAGATGCGAAGTGTTCGGCTTTTTTTCCATTGGACAAATACATATGTCCCAATTCCGAATTTGGGAGCAACACACCATTATTAATAACCGCAGAACCAATTCCGGTTCCAATGGTAAGAAAAACAGCCAATCCCTGAAAATCTTTCACGCAGCCATACTTCAATTCTGCTGCACCGGCTGCATCGGCGTCATTAAACACAACCACCTTGCGCCCAAGCTTTTCGGAGAAAAACTCATTTACATTAACGCCTATACACGATTTGTGAATATTAGCAGCCGTATGCACAACGCCCTGTTGCACAACCGACGGAAATCCGCACCCGATAATGCCCCGATAATTAAAATGATCGGCAATCTCCCCAATAGTTTCTGCAATAACATCAACGGTTGCAGGTTTAGGCGTTTCAATACGAAAACGTTCGCCCACAAAAGCACCTTTTTCAATATCGACTATCGCACCTTTTATACCCGATCCGCCTACATCTATTCCTAATATTTCCATAAAACAAGTCTTTCCATTCAATTAAACTACTCTTATCGATTCATGAATTAAAAATACAAAAAAAATACAAGTCAATCGCAATTAATAAGAACCCTCCATAAAATGACGTGTTTCTCAGAATGTTTGCTGCGAAAATTTCAAGTTCAAGCCTGTCAGCGAGAATCAGAAGCTTGACCTTTCTGAAAATCAAATAATCCGTCGCCTGGTGGATACCTATTTTCAGAAAAGGTGCAATGCAGAACCATTAGCTCACAAATGCTTTGAAATACGCATGATGCAAGCAACATTGGATTTTTCAGACAAGCACCAATAAAAAACTCGACATTTCTTCTGATTATCTATAACTTCCAAAATGAGGGACACCCCCCATTGAATAGCTCCTTGTACTTAGCTACATTGAGCTCTCTAATTTTAAATTAATTTCACACATGAACTACCTTACAGTAAAATCATTATCACGCTTTTCGCTAATCGCAGCATTACTAACTTCTACCATTTTAGCCAAAACTTGCAAAGAGGACGAGGAGGATTCGCCCAACAAAAAACCGACTATTGAGCTTATCACTCCCGAGGCCTCTGCTCAGTTTATTGAAGGGGACACTATACATTTATCATGTACAGCAACCGATCCCGAAGAGGGCAACTTACCCGACGAAAACATCACTTGGGAAAGTAGCACAGATGGCACCATTGGCCATGGAACATTATTAGAAACAACTACCTTAACGGCAAATACGCACACAATAACCGTCAAAGCAACCGACAGTCAGGGATTAATGAGCTCAGATAGTGTATCGATAACAGTGTTAGACGATGAAAAACCGACGGTTACCATTACATCGCCAAACAACAATTACACAATGCCATTTGGTTCAACCATATCGCTCCAGTGTTCGGCAAACGACCTAGAAGATGGCGAATTAACAGGCGAGTCAATCATTTGGCGCTCCACTATTGAGGGTCAACTTGGCAACGGGACATCATTGGAAAACATCGAATTGACACCGGGAAACCATACTATTACGGCCATTGCAACCGATAGCAAAAACAATCAGGACAGCGCGTCAATCTCAGTTAATGCATTAGAAAACTCCGTTCCAACTATAGCCATTGTTATTCCTGATAATAATTCGGAACATGTTTTTACCGATGCAATTACATTTACATGCGAGGCTTCCGATACCGAGGATATACAAATTGAAGCAGACCAAATTACCTGGCGATCAAATATTGATGGAGAGATGGCCTCGGGAGTATCTATAACAACTAACGAGCTATCGGCAAATACACATACCATTTATGCAACTGTGGTAGACAGCCATGGGGCAAATAGTACAGATAGCATACAAATTATCGTATCACCAAACAACGCACCGGAAATCCAAATTACATCGCCGGAAAACGCAGCCATTTTTACAGAAAACACACCTATAAACTTTAGTTGCTCGGTTTCAGATACCGAAGACCAAAGTATAGCCAATGAGCACGTATTATGGAACTCTTCCATTGATGGCCAAATGGGCTCCGGCCAATCATTCGAATATAGTAGCCTTACCATTGGAGAACACACCATTGTAGTTACTGCTACCGATACTCATGGAGCTACCACAGCCGACAGCATAACAATAACCATAGAGGAAGCTCCGGAAATTACACTAGAGCTTATGGTAGAATGGATGACCGGTTCATTTAGCAGCGAAGAACAGGCTGCAACGTCATCGGATCCCTACCACTACGATGTTCGAAGAAAAGTAGCACAAATATGGACAAATAACCGAAACGGATATTGGGTTTACCTGGAACAAGCCTACGCAGATGATCAAAATAATCCGTATTTTCAACGTATTTACCACTTCTACATGGAAGATGGTGTAATTAAGAATACAATTTATGGCTTTGAAAACCCCTCAAATTACGTAGGATCGTGGGAAACTCCGGAGGATTTCGACAATTTGGATGAAACAAACTTAATTGAAAAACCAAACTGTGGACTAACATTCCAAATAGAATCTGATCATGTATTCGGAGAAACAAGCGGAACAGATTGTGGAAGCAGTATACCTAATGTTGCTTACATGACATCGGAGCAATGGATTTATGCCAATGAGTGGCACAGCTATGATTTAGGGTACAACAGCAGCGGAGTTGTGGTAATGGGGCCATATAGTCCATACATTTTCGACAAAATTGAAAATTTCGACTAAACTACACTTAAAAAGATATCAAAACGAAATCCTCATAACATAATTAACGGTTATTCATAGTAGAAGAGAGTGCAGCCAATGGTTGTGCTCTTTTTTTTCACCTGAATACAGGAATAATTCCTATGCCTGCGCTATAACAACCATCCTCCTCCTCTTGCTCATCCCCTTAGTCACACCATTGAACTCATCGCATTTCAATTTGTGGAGCCCGAAAAACAATTTACTATCCCGGATATTCGGACATTTTGAACGCTCCAAAAATGAACAAATAATCTGGAAAATATAATACCCTTTCTATACCGGACTCATCAATTAAAAAGATTCACGTAACTATGGCTATGCTCACTTTTTACTGCTGTGCAAAACTCGGAAAATAACGGCCACTTATACGTCATTTAAGCATTGACATGACACTGGGATTAGACATGAGGCAGTACATTGCCACTATGGATTGATTAAATTGTAATACTCAAGAATATACTGTGGGGCCTTTTCCCACAAATCGGCATGACCACATTCACATAAAACAGTAAGAGCAGGTTTACCCGAATGCATATAGAAAATTTCATGTTTTGGAATAAACGAAACACAATATGGCCTGTAAGCATTACAAACTGTATTTTTTTCAATGACAGGAGCATCGGAAGGCAAATATTTGGAAACAGATGAGTAAAACAAATGAGATATTTTTTGGTAAATATCAGCACCATTGCGATCAATATCGGCCATTCGATTAAATTTCATCCCATAATCCAACAACCAACCAATTTGCAGGAAATCGCTACCTTTCGTTGCTACATCAGATCGTGTCAGGGCTCCAGAGCTAACCTGCCGAAAGAAGCTAACCGCATTATCATAAATATAAAAAGATGCAATTAACCCCATGGCCAAATTATGTTGCCGTGGCGATTGCATCCATAGACGCAAAGTATCTTCAATTTCTGTAAGATTAACGTTTATAGAGTCGGCTACATGATTTGTTATCGACTGCAAAAAATCGGGGTTGGGTACAGGAGCAGTTTCCATAACAGGCGAAAACTCAAACATTCCGTTTACACTTAGCTCATCACTCTTATAAAGTTTTTTTGCCACAATGGTTCCATAACTGTGTGCAGCAATATAAAACGAATCGATGTGTACCTGTTCACAAATAAGCATTACATCGTCAACCAGCTTTTGAGTCGAATAGTATTTTCTATTTTGATGAATAAAAGCTTCAATGGTAGAATCGCTTTTACCGCCCAGCTTTTTGTACGCGCCATCGTCAATTCCACGATAACCGGGCAACAATAGGTTAAATGTTTTAAGAAGGCTGTCGATTTCGAATGGCAGCCGCATATTTGTTCTGCCCGGACCTCCATTAAGAATAACCAACCAGGGGTTGGTTTCCAAAGACTCAAGCAAAACAAATTGCAAACCACTCTCATTTTCTGAATGGTTAATAATGCCAAATTTAGCTTCATAACCATAGAAAGTACCATCTTCAAACACGGAATTTCCGTAATTTGGAATGGGGATAAGCTGATTTGTTACCGGATGGCGTTTTTGGGCTTCAAGTTGCGACACCAAGCCTACCAACACAATAAGAAACAAAAGCAGACACCTTAATTTCAATAAGCCACTAAATTTATAGGTAATTCAACCAAAGTACCGTAAGATTCTCCTGCCTCTTCCATATCCTCGTCATCTTCCAAAAAGTACCAATCAATCTTCACCTCTTTACCGGCCTCTTTCACTTTTTCAAAAAAGGCAAGTATATCGAGAATTTGCTTTGCCGATGCTGAATTGAAATATTCGAATTTAAATTTAACGTATGTTTCATCGTTGGGTTCTTTGGCATATCCTTCCAGCCAATGATGAACAGGCCCAAAAAACTCTTTTACATCTTCAGGCATTGACTTACCGCCAAATTCGAATCGTCCGTTCCCTTTATCTAAAATAATTTCGGGAGATTCATCTGTGGGCTCAATAATTAATGGTTCCATGTATATTTTTTATTTTTTATCAAAACACTATTGTATGCAAATATAATAAATTCAAAACAAAACACTCACTGGTTACGATGGTTTGTCGTTCACAGCAAAAAAATTAACATCGTATTAATGACTTAATGATCGAAAACCAAGTTCACATGCAGTTATTGTTGTTTTGCAGAACACGTTTTGAAGAAATAAACAGTATAAATAACAAATTGTTTACGTTTTGTATAATTGAGTAAGCCTATTTTTCGAAACGAAATTGCGGGTATTTTTCATTCACAATATCGACGGTTGCCCGACTCACGGGGAGCCTTTGGGTTGCACCTCTATTATATGCTGAAACATAGCCAAAACCATTATTAACGTTATTGTATACAAGTTGATCGGCAAACCCCATAGAGCTGGATCCGTTTGACATTGCCAAGGCAAGATCGGGGTTTCCAACGGTGGCATTAAACACCACTCCTTTAAACTTGCGATAAAGCATATTTACGGTATCGCTATTTTGTCGAATGTGTGTAGCTAGTGCGGAATAGAACTGATCGCTTTGGGTAACGGCTCTAAATACGGCCTCTCCACCTGTAACCGGGTCAATACCATCTGAAGGCCGGGAAGCGACATACCTGGCAACGGTAAAACGAAATTGTTGATCTACCGTATCGATTTGATTGCCGCGTAAACGAAAGTCACGATACCCCACATCGGCAGTAATTACATACACTTGTGAATTAGCAGGGGCAGAAGTATTTATCTTAAACTCGTTTTCACCAAAACCGAAAGCATCCCAATTGTTCGTAGGACGCAAAAAAGACACCGGTTTTACAGCAGATGTAGCAGCACTTGTAACCTTCCCCCTTTTCGTTTTTACTTCAATTTCATAGAACAAATCATTTACGTCGGGCTCTAATAAATCATCGGCACGAAGGACGTGCAAGAGCACTTTCTCCGTATTAAACAGCTCTGAATCCTCTTTATCAACAAGAGTATCGTAGCATACATAGGTAGTGGTATCGCCTTTATATAT
>JAWOEM010000409.1:0-2953 GCA_046482785.1 Salinivirgaceae bacterium | reverse complement strand
GGAGAGTATTAAAAAGACCAGCAGAGTAATATTCTTCGATGAAGATGTTCCGGGTGGGGCAACGGCCTACATGATGCAAAAAGTGTTGGAAGAACAAAAAGCTTATTATTATTTAGATTCTGAACCCAAAACCCTGAGTGCCAAGGCACATCGTCCGGCATTTAGTTCCGATGGAGACTATTTCTCGAATCCGAATGCAGAGAATGTGTTCGAAATGGCCTACGATATGCTACACGAAGCTATGCCGGAAAAATATCCGATGATGTATTAACCTGACTTCATTCAATTTTTTGTATCCTGTTCGTATGTTCATTGATCATGAAAACGAATGATAATCGTTCGTTTGGGATTTAAGAAAAATGCCACTGTTCAAGTGGCTTTTTCTTTTGGTTTTTTCCGCGAAACAGATTTATAATAAGCTGCTATCGGCACAAGAAAAAAATATACCTTTACGGCATCAATAGCTATTTACTGATTTTCTAAAATGAACTATTATGAGTTTCTTGAAAAAATTAAAACCCTACTTGTTCGTTCTGGTTATTTTTATTATTCCACTTTTTCTAATTCCGATTATAAAAGAGGCAAAAGAGAATAGTTCACCGTCAGATAATCAAATTAAAAAAGCGGAAAAGCCCAAGCAGAACGATATTTATGCTATTGCTATACATGGCGGAGCAGGGGATTTTACCATCGACGATTTGAGCGAAGAAGCTCAAATGGCATATAAAAAAGCCCTTTTTGAAGCATTGGAAACCGGAAAAACCCTTTTGGCAAAAGGAGTTGCTGCTCCTGACGTGGTTGTGGCTGTGATTGAAAAATTAGAAAACGATACGTTGTTTAATGCCGGAAAGGGAGCGGTACTTACAGCAGAAGGAAAAGCAGAGTTAGATGCGTCGATAATGACAGGGACGGATCGTAATGCAGGAGCTGTAGCCGGCGTTACCACAATTAAAAACCCTATTAAAGCTGCTCGCATGGTGATGGATAGCAGTACGCATGTGATGTTGGCCGGCGAAGGAGCCGAATTGTACAGCAAAAAAATGGGCATTGAACAAGTTTCGAACAACTACTTTTATACCCGAAAGTCGATTAAACGATTAGAAGCCGTAAAAGACAAGCATGGGACTGTAGGCTGTGTGGTACTCGATTTGGAAGGGAATATTGCAGCCGGCACTTCTACAGGCGGTATGAACAACAAAGAATTTGGGCGTATAGGCGATTCTCCAATTATTGGAGCGGGTACATGGGCAGACAACCGAACATGTGCCATTTCATGTACCGGTTGGGGCGAATACTTTATTCGGTTGGGTGTAGCTCACGAAATTGCCTCGGCTATGAAGTATCAGGGATCAAAAGTACAGGCGGCTGCTGATCATGTAATTCATGAAGAACTCCAAAATTTGGGTGGTTACGGCGGTATTATTGGTCTCGATGCAGAAGGAAACGTGGCCGTTTCGTTTAACACTACCGGAATGTTTCGAGCATTTATCGATGGAAAAGGGAATCAACAAATTGAGCTATTTTCCAATAAATAATGCCTTGTATATTCTAAATGAGTTGGAATTGAGGTCTTTCCAATAAATAAATAGAGTTATCTGCTTTGGATAAAATTTAAAACATTGTTAAAATGGCTTCCAATGTTAGGAATTATTTTGATATTCGTAATAAAAGCAATACCTTTCGTAGTAAAATGTGATAGACGATGACCTATATTCCAAAAAACTATTTTCCACATCTCGGCGAGCCTGTTATTGTTTATAAACTAAACGAAAGTGGGGAGGCCGGAAATATTGAATATGTAAATGAGAGAGCTGCAAACGTGCTTCAGTACAAGAATAATGAGCTTTTTGGTAAGTTGTTTTCGGAAATTGCCGATATAAACAAGTATCCTGAATTGCAACTCTTGCATAAACAGTTTACACCGCCCGAAAATCCATTTCAAATAGCATTCTTCACCGCACAACAGGGGGTGCTTACTTTTTTTGCTATGCCTTTTGTTCAAATCGAGGGAAATAACCGATTCATAGAACTTGTATGTTTAACGAACCATTCCTTCACCAGTGGCGAGCAACAATCACAAGATAGGTTTTATACCATGGCTGCGCACCTTCACGAAGGTTTAGTTATTGTTGAAAATAAGAATATTGTTTATACCAATAGAGCCATAGAAGAAATTACAGGATACAATGCTTCTGAAATAGAGTCGCTGGCTGAAAGTGTAAGCCGACTGGCAGCTCCAGAGGAGAAAAAACGTGTACTGGAGCAATTAGCCCAAATTCAACAACGACCTCACGAAAAGCATCAGCTCGACTTTTGGATTGTAACGAAAAATAGCGAACGGAAATATATGAATAATTCATATTCGCAGTACACTACACACGATGTTGCCATTCAGTATGTTGTAATGCAAGATGTAACCCAGAAGAAAAAAATTGAAACGATTGTTGAGCAACGCGAAAAAGAGTTTTATGCTTTGGCCGATAACTTGCACGGTGTGGTATCGCTGTTTGACCGCGAGCTAAAGTGCCGGTATATCAATCCCCGAGGTGCAGATCTGGTGGGGCGGTTACCCGCAGATATTATCAATAACACGTTGGCCAATTTTGGATTATCAGATGACAATTATAATAAAATTCGTAATGGGTTGATTCAGGTTTTTTCCAGCCATGAAAATACTAGCCTCGATCTGAAACTTACTGTTAAAGATGAAGAGGTTCACTTAAATTGTTTGTTTATTCCGGCCACTTTCGTGGAAGGAGAAATGGATCGGGCATTTTTAATTGGAAAAAATGTAACAGAGCTTCATCGTTTACAAGAAAAACTGGAACTTCTGAATATGCGCGACACGCTGATGTTGAATGATTTAACTGATGCTGTATGGTTGCTCGATCATAATTTCAAAATGACTTATGTTTCATCAAGTGTGGAAAAATTGACAGGCTACAGCGTAGAG
>JAWOEM010000351.1:0-14580 GCA_046482785.1 Salinivirgaceae bacterium | reverse complement strand
CAGCCACAGCTTGTGCACTAGCTGATGCTGATGCTGTTCCCTTTTGAGTACCTGCAGCTGCCTCATTTCCCAGATCGGTTTGAGGTGCACCATCAGACTGAGCCAGCTCCTGTCGGTTGGCTCCCGAGTTTCCTTCCGGGTCAATACTGCCGGATTTGGGTTCCTCCTCTTCCATCAGTGGTTCAAATTGGGCATAATCTATATCGCTCAAATTGATATGCGCATTTACAATTATGCTTTTATCTTTTTGTTCAAGTAACATTGCCTTGTACACGTTCCACACTTCGGTGGAATCTATCCACATATCTATTCCATGGGCATTGGCATGAAACCTGTCGAGGCGCATGGTATCGTTAGCCATGGCAAAAGAGAAATTCAAGCTATTGATTTTTGCCAATGTGTCGTCTGGCATAGCAAAACTAAAATCGGCCACATCGAGTTGCATTGTAGTTTGTTCAAAAGCAATAGGCATCATTTGTGTTTCTACCGAGTCTAAATCGACCGTTCCGTAGGAGTTCACCTTAAATCCAACCCGCCCGGCTATGTGCTGAACCAATGTGTCGGGGATATGTGGCTTTAGTTCATCAAGGTCGACTTGTAAGTTAGCATCGAGCGTATAGGTTGGCACCTTAAGGCCGCGTACAGTTGCTTTTGCCACAAGCGAGGTATTTCCCATTTTGAAAAACAACGAATCGACATTAACACCCATGTTATCCATATCGCTAACCGAACCAATCAGTTTGGTTTTCACTGTAAAATTATCGATGGTTACATTGTAAGAAGGAACAGACACAGTAAGGTCGGTTAAGGCAACATCTCTGGAGGGATTGTAATAAAAATCGGCAGAGAAATTCTTGACTTCAGTTTCGGCATCCACAGCAGTGGCAATATCACGAAGGTGCACCTCCAATAAGGTACGATCGAGGAAATAATCGGCACTATTCACTCCCAAATCGTCGGGCAACACGCCGTTGGTAGCCAGAGCAAAATCAACTGCTCCTGAAATATACTCAACAGTACTATCGGGCAAAAAGTCGTTAAACTCATCCAGGGTAACAGTTCCATTGGTCTTAAATGTGTAGCGGGGTTTTTCGAAGTTTGCAACATCAAAAGCCATGTTAATGGTGCTTTTGGGTGTGGCAATTTTAACCGAACTAAACTTTGCACTCATGGTCGACATATCATTCACGTTGGGCACAAACACATCGCCTTGCATGGAAAGTTCGGCCAGTTCGGGATATTCGGTAGTTTTTACTTTTCCACCACTCATCGAAATTTTTGTTTCGATAGCAGGCAAAAGTAACGTATCGTAGTAATATCCTTTAATTTTTGTATCGATATTAATTTTACCATCGATTGAAAGCACTCCGTACTCTTTGAGTATTTCAGCAGGTGCATATTTACTTAACTCTTTCAAATCCATATGCGTTAAATTAACGCCCATATCCATAAAAATAGAGTCGCCCAAAACGGCATACCCCGCGGCATCTATTCCAGCTCCATCTGTCAGAAAATCGACCGATTGAATTTTAATTTTTCCATCCTCGTAGTCGATATCAAATGCCAGAGAGGTTTTTTTCATGAACGACAAGTTTGTTCCTTCAAAATCGGCATTGGATAATACCACGATCCCGTTTATTTTCCCGGCATAATACTCGTCGAGTACCCGACCTGAAATATCCATTTCGGGAATATGAATTTTGGCGGCTGCTCCCATCTGCTTGTCGCGAAAATTAACGGTAATATCACGAATCGTAAGATTCTGCAATAACATATCGAGCACACTTGCGCTGGTATCAACCGGTATGGGCTCCTCCTCAGGCTCCACTGTGGTAGTATCTGAAGCCATTAAAAAATCAATATTTGTGGCTCCGGCAGTATCTACCAAATAGTTGAACGCAAACCCCTCAATTTCAATTTTTTGTATTTCAATTTTATTATTAATTAATGGTCTCGATTTCACAGACACATAAAATTTACGCAAACTCAAAAGCGTGTCGTTGGCACCATAGGATACAGAGTCACCGTGTTGTTTATTGGCTACTCCCAGTTTAAACCCAGAAAACTCAACAGTTGCATAAGGGAAATTGCGGAATAGCAGTAAACTCACTTCGTCGACCTTAACCGGGGCATCGAACATTGCGCTAACCTCTTCAAGAGCGAGGTCTGTTATGGTTTTTTCGGAATGCAAGGCAATGGTTACAACAATTACCAAAAGCAAAATAAGCGACAAGATGGTAATTAATAGAATTTTACCGGTTTTTCTGAGTGTGGTGCCAATTTTCATTTCAGTATATTTTACGTGAACAAAATCAAAATAATAATCGATGCGTTTTTAGAGAACCTGAATCATCACTTTTTTTCAAATAAACTATTCAATCTCAGGGCCTTTACAGCTGATATTTACAGATCGCATCTGTGATAGTTTCCTGCATTACTTTTTAATTGCTAAGCGGAAACACTAAAGTTCATTTAAACACTTTTTTCACCCACCCCTCTTTAAACTTATCGAGGGTTGACTGTACTTCGCTCCCACGCATATAGATTGCAATAATTTCTCCATCGCCATTAACGAGATAATTTGCTGGAATGGCACTAACACCATACTTTTTAGCCGCAACACTTCGCCAGCCTTTCATATCACTTACGTGATAAGGCCACTCCAATTGATCTTTCTCTATAGCTTCTTCCCAGCGGGGTTTCCGCGAATCGAGCGAAACGCTATAAATGGTAAACCCTTTACCATTTACAAATTCATCGTCTTTGTATTTTTGATAGACCTTCACAAGGTTTGGGTGTTCTTTTCGGCATGGCACACACCACGAAGCCCAAAAATCGACCAAAACCAATTTACCTCGTAAGTCGGACAATCGTACTTCCTCTCCGTTTGGATTTTGTAAAACAATATCAGGAGCCATCTGCCCCACTTCCAATTTCTTTTTTTGGCCAAACAAACTTGTGGCCAACAAAATTCCAGCAACGATAAGTATGTAATGTGGTTTTCCCATTTTATCTTTTTTCAATTATTTCAAGGTATGGTGTAGTGTCGACAAATTCACCAAGTAAAAATAGCAAAATATACAGAAAAAAGCCCTCCATTTGTTAAAAATCAATGAAGCACTTTATCCAAGATTTTAAGCTATCCTTATTTGTCGAAAGTTGAATAAAACACCTCATTCAAAATCTAATTTTCAATTCATCGAAACTCCTACTTTCGGTGTAATTACTAATGCATACACCATCTGAATAGTTGCACTCCAACGTGAAAATTGAAAAGATTAATGATACTTAAAGCTACTACCATGCAGGAATTCACGTAAAATACTTGTTGGCGGAATTTCATCGTCTTGAATGGGTGTTATGTACCTGAAGAATTTCAAAAGTCGATTGGCTTCGGCAAATTCGGGTTGATTGGGATACACCTCTTGCAAAATGGGTTCGGCATACTTTTTCAGCACTCCCAATTCGAATAATAATGCGGAATTGAACATGCTATCGGCTTCTTCCTGATAGGGGAAAATATATCGCGTCTCCCCCCTTATAACACTCGGCCAGCGCTTAATTGTATCTGCGGCCGAATAGCCCCGATACTGGTGATCTCGTACAATTCGTCTTATCAATCGGTTGTCTGTGGTAGGAATTCGGTTATGTGTGTCCATGCACAGAGCTGTTAATGCCGACACATAAATTTTATATTTCTCATTGTTGGGTATTCGCGGTGTAAGGCTTGGATTTAAGCCGTGAATTCCTTCCACAATTACAAATGTTTTATCGTCTATTTGAAGGTAGTCATTATTATAGAACCGTTTACCTTCGGAGAAACTAAATCTGGGTAACTCTATATTTTTTCCTGCAAACAGTTCCACCAGCTGTTCGTTAAAAAATTCGATGTCAAGCGCCTTAATATTTTCAAAATCGTACTCTCCATTTTCGTCTAACGGGGTATCTTCTCTGTCGACAAAATAGTTATCGAGCGAAATGGTTACCGTTCGGTATCCCAACACACGCAATTGAATGGCTAAACGCTTAGAGAAGGTAGTTTTGCCGGAGGAAGACGGCCCTGAAATAAGAATTAATTTCGGGTGCGGATCGCTATGATGAATTTCGTCGGCAATGTGAGACACTTTTTTTTCTTGCAATGCCTCGCTCACTTTGATAATATCGGCCACTTCGCCATTAAGTGCAGCCTCATTCAGTGCGCCAATGTGGCTCATACCGATAACGCCAACCCAATCTTTAAACTCTTGGAAGATACTGAAAAGCTTAGGCTGAAGGAGAATTTCGCTTATTTCGTTAGGATCGGTTTGTTTGGGAATTTGTAGCAACATACCGTCGTAATACTTATTTAACGCAAAAACCTGCAAATACGTGGTTGACGGCACCAGAAAGCCATAAAAATATTCCGGATGTCCATCAAGATAATATACCGATGTGTAGAACTGATTACGCGTTTTCAGTAATGTGGCCTTATCGACGTATCCCATGCTGGAAAATAGGTCTACAGCTTCTTCGGTAAGCATTTCTTGTCGTTCAAAAGGCAGGTCGGCAGCAATAATCTGAAGCATCTCTTCGTAAATTGCCGACACATCGTCCACTTCGAGTTTACGTCCGAAGTTTTCAAATTCGCAATAGTACCCTTTAGAAATGCTATGTTCAATTTTCAAATTGGCAAATGGAAACAACCGCTTGGCAGCTAGAATAAGCACAAAAGAAATGGAACGAACATACATTCTTTTTCCTGCAGGATCGGTAATATCAATAAATTCAACCGTTTTGGGCTTAAATACCAAATAATCGAGTTCTTTCAGTTTATTATTGACAAACGCACCTAAAATAGGGAATTTGGGTTTTGGCAACTGATCTTTCACGATGGTGTGCAACTGAGTGCCTACGCTATAGTGCTTTCGCTCGTCTGTATTTTTGCAAATTATTTCTACCTTCATTTAACTTTGTTTTTCAGATTATCATTCGCCGACTACTTCACAATCGGCCCATTTTCTATACCTACTTGCGATTCAGCTCCTCTTTTAAATACCGAGCTGTATAACCATTTTCTTGTTTGCTCACCTGCTCAGGCGTTCCCTGCACCAAAATTTGGCCACCGCCGCGCCCTCCTTCAGGGCCGACATCAATAATGTGGTCGGCAAATTTAATAACATCGAGGTTATGTTCAATTACAATTACGGTATTTCCTTTTTCTACGAGTTTATCGAGCACACCCAGTAGGTTTTTAATATCTTCAAAATGCAAGCCTGTTGTGGGCTCATCAAGAATATAAAGTGTTTTTCCCGTATCGCGCTTGGCCAGTTCAGAAGCCAATTTAACGCGCTGCGATTCGCCACCACTGAGCGTGGTCGAGGGTTGCCCCAAGGTAACATACCCCAGACCAACTTCCTGCAACGTTTTCAGGTGTCGTAAAATTTTGGGGATATTTTCAAAAAACTCAACGCCTTGGTTAATGGTCATATCCAACACATCGGAAATACTTTTTCCTTTAAATCGCACTTCAAGTGTTTCCCGATTATATCTGCGCCCCTCGCAATCTTTGCATTTCACATGCACATCGGGCAAAAAATTCATTTCAATTATTTCTACTCCGGCACCTTTGCAAGTTTCGCATCGGCCACCCTTCACATTAAACGAAAAGCGTCCGGGCTTATATCCGCGAATTTTGGCCTCGGGCAAGCGGGTAAATATTTTGCGTATTTCGTCGAAAACACCGGTGTAGGTCACCGGGTTCGATCGTGGCGTGCGCCCAAGCGGACTTTGGTTTACCTCAATAACTTTATCGATGTGTTCTATTCCTTTGAGACTCGTATAGGGCAACGGATCTTTGTGTGCACGATAAAAGTGGCGATTTAAAATCGGATGCAGCGTTTCATTTATTAGGGTCGATTTTCCGCTACCACTAACGCCGGTAACACAAATAAATTTTCCGAGCGGTATTTCCACATCCACATTTTTCAGGTTATTGCCGGTGGCTCCCTTCAGTTTAATCGATTTTCCGGAACCTTTTCGCCGTGTGGCAGGGACCTCAATTTTTCGTTTATTCGACAGGTAATCGGCAGTTATACCGCCGGCCTTTAAAATATCGTCCGAAGTTCCTTCTGCAACAATATGGCCGCCAAGCCTTCCGGCTCCCGGCCCAATATCGATAACATAATCGGCACCTTCTATCATTTCACGGTCATGCTCTACCACAATTACGCTATTTTCGGCATCGCGCAACTTTTTTAAACTGCCAATCAGTTTTTCGTTATCGCGCTGATGCAAGCCAATGCTCGGTTCATCTAAAATGTAGAGTACATTCACCAACTGGGAACCAATTTGTGTGGCCAGACGAATACGCTGGCTTTCTCCGCCCGATAGGGTTTTCGAACTTCGGTTTAAAGCCAGATAACTTAAGCCCACATCAATCAAAAATCCCAGTCGGGTATGTATTTCTTTCAAAATTTCTTTGGCTATAGCCTGCTGCTTTGAGGATAAATGCTCCTCCACATTGGAAAACCAATCGTATAATTGATCAATATCCATTGCGGTGAGCTCGGCAATGTTCTTATCGTGAATTTTAAAATATAACGATTCCTTTTTTAATCGTGCACCATCACACTCCGGACAAGCTGCTTTACGCAGATACCGGTCGTGTCCGCGTTTGGTAGTTTTCAAATCTTCGGCATCGAGTTGTGCCAAATAATTTACTACTCCCGGATAGGTAAGCATATAGGATGAACTTCGTCCTAATGGTGTATTTTCAATTTTCACCGATTCATCGGTGCCATAAAGAATTTTCTCGACCAACTCTTCGGGCATATTTTTCACAGCCACATCGAGTGTTGAGTTATACTTTTTTGCCAATGCTTCAATTTGCCAAAAAATAAGACTGCTCTTATATTTGCCCAAAGGGAGAATTGCGCCTTTTTTGATGCTAATATTCGGATCAGGAATCAATTTATTGATATCGAATTCGCTCACTTCGCCCAATCCTTTACATGTAGGGCACGCCCCTTGCGGAGAATTGAACGAAAATGTATGCGGTGCCGGCTCATCGTAAGATACGCCGCTTTCCGCATCCATCAGGTGTTTGGAAAAGAATTGAGGTTCTTCGCCGTCTTTTTCTATGGCCATCATTATCCCTTTCCCGTGCTTTAGTGCAGTTTGCACCGATTCTTTCAGTCGTTTCTCAGGGGTTTCGCCGGGTATTACCTTATCGATTACAACTTCGATATGGTGAATTTTATACCGGTCGACCTTCAGTCCGGGTGTGAGTTCTTTAATTTCTCCATCGATGCGTGCGCTGATGAAGCCTTTACGCATGATTTGTTCAAACAGCTCACGGTAATGCCCTTTGCGCCCACGGATAACCGGAGCCAGAAGCAGTATTTTCTCTCCCTTAAACTGTTCCAGAATTAGATCTACAATTTGATTTTCGCTATAGCGAACCATTTTTTTACCCGACTCGTGCGAATAAGCATCGCCTGCGCGAGCGTAAAGCAACCGCATAAAATCATATATTTCGGTAATGGTGCCAACCGTGCTTCGCGGATTCTTGTTTGTTGTTTTCTGCTCAATACTAATTACCGGACTTAGTCCTGTAATTTTGTCCACGTCCGGGCGTTCCAGTCCACCAAGGAACTGGCGGGCATACGAAGAAAAGGTCTCAATGTAGCGGCGTTGCCCTTCGGCGTATATGGTATCGAAAGCTAAAGACGACTTACCACTACCGCTAAGCCCTGTAATTACAGTTAGTTTATTACGCGGAATAGTTACATCGACATTTTTCAGGTTATGAACTCTGGCCCCCAGCACATGTATTGCATCAGCGTAATCGGTATCAAGAAATTCGTTCTTTTTGGTCATAAATTTTTTTAATAAGTCAAATGGTCGTATTGGTTTCTATAATGCTTGTGGGGGATTAAAATTTCATAACTTGGTTTCTTCACATTTTTAAGATAATTTTCCCGAAGCCACGGGTTAAATTCTTTGAGCATTCGATAAGAGATGCCATTTTCTTGCGCAAACTCGGCTAAATCGTCAATTGGAACATCGACCATTTGTCTATGTGTGGGTATTGGCGGATACAAATCGCGTTGGTTTAAATTAAAACCATAATCACGGGGATTAGACAAAATCAATTTCATAGCTATAAGTCGAAAAACGTATCGTTCGGTTTCTTCGGGCAACAGCAAATCGTAATAATTAGTGCATTTCTGTCTATCCATTTGCCGAATTACGGACGAGCGTCCGTAATTATAGGCAGCAGCTGCAAGAGCCCATGATCCAAATTTTTCGTAGTTCCATTTCATGTATTGGCAGGCCGCGCGCGTGGCTTTTTCAAGGTGGTAGCGTTCATCGATTACGCTATTTACTTCGAGATTAAAATCGCGTGCTGCACCTCGAAGAAATTGCCAAAACCCTACGGCACCACTTGGTGAAACAGCATTTTGCAAACCACTTTCTGCCACGGCAATATATTTTAAATCGTCAGGGACACCTTCCTCTTTCAGTATTTTTTCGATTAGCGGGAAAAATCGATTTGCACGTTTTATTAGTTGAAAGGTGCTGGAATGCCAATATTTATTGACAAGCAATTCGCGATCGAGGCGTTCGCGTACATCGTAATACTGAACCGGCACAGCTTCTCCGGCAAAAGTTAAATCGTAAGGAATTGCAGCGGGCTTTACAATATAGGTCTGGTAATTTTGTTTTGAAGGTACGGTATCAGGTGGAACGCTATCGGGTTTATACGTAAATTTAATTGTTGCTAAAGCTATAGCGAATAATACAGTAGTAATCAAGGTAATACGAAATCTCATGTGTGCTATTTTGTAGGTTTAATAATTTTTGTTAAACTGTAAAGTGATGAAAAAACTGCTGCAGGCCACAATAAGAAAAGCAGCAAAGTGGTTAAACTTGCCTGCGGAAAATACAGGGTCAAAACGAATGCCAAAGAAACTGAAATAACCGAACCAATAATATACACAAGAGCTACTTTTCTATCGCTCAAACCGGCATAGGACAAATAGTGCGTAGTATGGTCTTTTCCTCCTACAAAGGGCGATTTGCCTTGCAATAAACGGTTAATGCTAACTGTGGCGGTATCGGTAAGCGGCATAGCAAAAGCTACCAGCAACACAACAAGTCGAAACAAGGACGCATGCGCTTCGCATGTAATAGGCTGATTCCAAATAAACAAAATACTGAATACAGCTAGCATGGCACCTAAAAACTGAGATCCATTATCGCCCATGTACATTTTTGACGGGTGCCAGTTAAAAATTAGAAAACTACCCATTGAAGCATAAGTACCCACAATAACTGTGAGATAATACCACATATTTTCCGGTGCATTCCAACCAATGAGTACGCCAATAAACAACAAAATTATTAAACCCGACGAGGTTGTAACCGCATCCATATTATCGAGCATATTGATAGAGTTCATGATACCCACCACCCAAAAAATGGTGAGCAGGTAGTTTAATGTGCTGTCGACAAAAAGATCGATGTAAATACCAAAATAGATGAGAATGAGCGCAACAGCCAGTTGCATGCCAAATTTGAATAGTGGTGAAGCATTTAGCAAATCATCGGCTAACCCCATAAAAAAGGAGATGGTTATCACCAAAACCATTGCAATGCTTGTGGCAGATAGAAAAAAGTCTCCGCCAAACAGAAATAAATAATTAAGAATTGAGAAAACGAACAAACTGTAGAATGTAATTCCCCCAAAAATGGGTTTCGATTGCTGCTCCCAGCGTTCCCCGGTAGTGTTAGCCTTTTGCAGGTTGTATGTTTTGGATCTACCAATGAGGTATTTATGTAATAAGAATCCAAGTAAAAAAGAATACACAAAAAAGAAGGTAAGCAATAAAATATTTTCCATAATTAAGCAGTTTTTCTACGTTTGGTGGCTCGGCTAATGTTTTTTTGAAAACAGACGTTTAAAAATGTTTCGTTTCGGCTCCTTCTCGTCGGAGTAGTAACCGTATCCGTATCCGTAACCATAGCCGTATCCGTAGCCATAACCGTAGCGTCTTTTGGAAATATCTACGCCATTAAAAACAATCGACAGGTTGTCGAGTTTTTTATCTTTCACCAGTGCATTAACATTTTCGATAAAGTTACGTTTAGAAACGTTGGCTTTCATCACGTATATTGGATAATTGGCTCGTTGCATATTTACAAGCGCATCGGTTACAATACCAATTGGAGGAGTATCGATTATTATTACATCGTAAAGCTCCTCGAGCTGTTCAATTAACTCATCCATGCGCGGGCTGAACACCAGTTCTGCTGGATTGGGCGGTACAGGCCCGGCGGTAATAAAATCGAGATTTTTCTGCTCCGACATATAAATACAATCTTTATATGTATGCTTACCAATTAGGATGGTGCTCATTCCTTTGGAATTTTCCACATCGAACCCAAGGTGCAGTCGAGGTTTGCGCAAGTCCATATCTAAAATTATGGCTCGCTTACCCGAAATAGCCTGAATTCCTCCCAAATTTATAGAAACAAACGTTTTTCCCTCTCCCGAAATGGTTGATGTAACAGTAATAACACCGGAGCCGGGGCCGGGAGATAAAAATTGAAGGTTCGACCGAATATTCCGAAACGCCTCGGTAAACATGGAATTGGGCTTTTGATTTACAAGTAGCTGCGATACAGGCACATGCTGTTTATACATGGGTACAACACCAATAATCGGCGATTTGGTATAGCTCTGAATCATGCTAACGGAAGTAATCTCATTAAACAACAAGTATCGGACAACAATAAAAATCAGGTATAAAAAGAGGGCTAAAACCAATGCCGCTATCAAAATCTGGTTTTTATTGGGGGCAATGGACTGCAAATTGGCATTGGCCTTTTCCAGTATCACATTTTGGGTAACATACCCGGCCTGCGAAATCATGTATTCGGCCTTTTTCTGTATCAGCTGATTATAGAAACCCTCGTTAATATCGTGTAATCGCTGCATTCGAGCAAACTCCAATTTGTCGAAGGTATCATCGGCAAACAACTTATCTTCAAACTCTTGCATTTTCTTTTGGTACTCTGTAATGCGTTCTTCGAGTCGCAAAATATTATTATTGATAAAATCCAGGATAAGGCCGCGCTGATTGGCAATTTGCCGGTCAATAATTTTTACGCGCATGTTATCTTCTGTCACATCATTAAGCAACTTATTGCGTTCGTTAATATATTGTTGCAAGTTATTTAAAATGTTAACCAAAACACGCTCGCTATTGGTTCCGGCTAGCGAGGCAATCATTTCGTAAATATTTACCTGCTCTTGGTTGGCCAATTGTTCCTTCACGTTTTTCAAGGTTATCAACTCAAATTCGAGCATGGTAATTTGTTGGTCAAACTCATCAATTTTAGTTGTGAAAAAAGGAAATGGAGTTTTTTCGGTTCCCCTATTAACAATGTTGTGCTCTTTCTTAAATTCCTGTAGCCTGTTCTCTGTTGTATCGAGGGCAGTATATATATTTTTGAGCTGTCGTTCGATAAAAGCCAGAATATTGGCGACGCTTTCGCGCTTCTTTTCCACCTCGAACACCTGAAATTCACGTGCAATGGTATTTACCACATCGGCTGCTTGCTGGGCATTATTACTTTGATACGAAATTTCAATAGAGTTGGAGCTACTGCTTAGCAAGCGAATTGCCAATAACGAACTATGGGTTTCGTAAATCTGATCTTCGTTGTACACAACAAAAAAGTAACTGTTCTGCTTTTCGCTCTCGTACATACGCTCTATGGCCGAAAAATTTGTAATATTTGTTTTTACCTGCATCCCGCCAAGGTCTACCCACTTTCCACATTCTCCCTCTATTTCTCTTTCTTCTGCTCCGGCTTCAAATTGATAAATAACATTTTCCTCATCTACAAAATGCACCGATACAGGCTTACCATAAAAATGACTATTGGCAACACGGTAATCCACAGTGTAACTACTCGTTTTGTAAGCTTCGTCTTTTAGGAAAGCCCCTTGTACAAAATAACGAACATCAAGCGGAAGCTGATTAAATATGCGCTTCAAAAACTCCTTGGAGCGAATAAGGGCTATGGTTTTACTAAGTTTTTTATTATCGTCGTAAAGATTATCGAGCTGAAAAACCTGACTGGTTTTATTGTCTTCTGAGATTTGAATAATTGATTTGGCCTCATACAGTGGCGATGTATACCTTATTTTGAGCATAGCAGCACCAATTACGAGAAGCAAAATTAATATGCCTACCCAAAGAGATGAAACCAGAATTCGCTTAAAGGTTACAATATCAAAAGTATCGTTTATGATTGGGATTTTTTTCTGCATAGCTTAAAACAGGTTCTGGATCAATAATATGGTAGACAATAGCGATAAATATGGTGTTATTTCGACCAAAACTCTGCGCACATAGCGCGGGCGGCTGTCGATGTAGATAATATCGTTAGCTTGGAGTAATAAATTACTGCCTTTTATATCATCAAACGATGAAACGTTGTATTTATAGACTTTGGGATTTCCGCTCACATCGCCCCGAATAAGTTTAATGCTGTATGCCTTGTCGCCATCGGGAATACCGCCACTCATAGCCAAGGCCTCAATGAGTGTGAGCCGATCTTCGGGAATATTTAATACGGAGCCAGACTGGCCTCCGCTTTTGAAAATATAAACCTTGCGGTTATTCACTCTTACAAGGACAAATGGCTTTTTATAAAACTTGCCATACTCTGCTTCAAGAAATGCCTCGGCCTCGCGAATGGTTTTGCCTGAAAGGGAAATCCGGCCTAAGGTGGGAACTTTTACATGTCCATCATACTCTACCAAATACTCTATCTCCATTTTATTGTTTCCCCGATTACCTCCTTGTCCATCGCCAGTATTTATGAGTTTATACCCATCATTGGTTGAAACACTAAGGCTAATAATATCGTAGGGCTGAATACGGTACTCTTTTTCGTCTACGGGTTCGAAATCATTAAATTGAAAATCCTTCCCCGTTTCAAACATCTTGTTTGGCTGCAAAATGGAACATCCCTCAACTAAAAGGAGCGATACAAGAAAGAATAAGAGTATCTTTAAAAGCTTCATTGTCATTTTTTTTCAAAATTGTAGCCCCACAAAAATACGGGGCTGCCATAAAGTGCACAATTTATTGGTGTAGTGCAACTATTCCTAACAGAGAATAGTTGCACTACACCAACAATTATTGAACTTTCAAAGATATACTTTTTTGCCGAAAAAGGCTAAAATCAACTGTTTAATAACTCTTTGTAAAGCTGTGCAGTATCGCTAACTAAACGAGTATAACTAAATTGGCCGTTGATACTTGTTTTTGCTACTGCCGACATCCCTTTCCGTAGCTGTTCGTTTTGCGACAATTTTGAGAGTCCGGACGTAAATGCATCTACATCGTCTGTTGGAACTAAGAAACCATTTTGGTTGTGACTTACAACATCTTGAATTCCGCCCACATCGGTAGAAACTACGGGTGTTCCGGCTGCAAGTGCTTCAATAAGGCTAACGGGCGTACCCTCGTTAAACGATGTGAGTGCTGCTAGCTCGCTACCGGCATAAACCTCATCTACATCGCGTAACCATGATGTAAATACAACATCGGCATCGGGCACTGCCCTGCCGTTTGCTCGTACTTTTAAGTTGACGTGTTCACAATGCTTGATTAGAGCTTCACGCAACTCACCGTCGCCCACAATTACCGCTTTTATTTTACGATTGCATTGTTTTTTCAAACGTGCAACTGATTCTATAAATAACTTATGGTTTTTTACCGGTACAAGTCGGCCAACAATACTTATGACAAAATCGTCGTCGGCAATATCCCAACGTTTACGAAAGGCTATACGCTTATCGGACAAATCGTTACGAAACCGCGATAAATCAAACCCCAAAGGAATGACTTCAAATTTGTTTCTCGGTGCAATATTAAACTCATCGGCCAGCTCATCTAACTGTGTATTGCTGATAGCAACAATTCTCGAACTTTTTGATGCCAGATATTGCTCAATTTTCCGAAAAACCGATGTTTTGGCGCCCGAAAAATACGAATGAAAGACATGCCCGTGAAAAGTATGCACAATATGTGGCACCCCCTGTTGTATGGCGGCCAGTCGCCCAAGTGTGCCAGCCTTTGATGCATGGGTATGGACGATATCGGGTTTATAGTCTTTTATTATTTGTTTGATTTTCATATAGGCTTTTCGGTCGTTCAGTACATTGAGCGATCGGTGCATTTCGGGAATAAGTTCAGCTTCAACGCCCAACTGATCGAGAATAAATGTAGAGTCGGCTTCCGATTCCTCGGACACTCCTCCCACGAGCTTGGTCTCAAACCCGTAATCATCTAAATAGCGTGTCAGGTATGCAGCGTTATAAGTCGGACCTCCTAAGTTAAATCTGTTAATTATGCGTAATACTTTTTTCATAGGCTTGATGGTTAGTCAATGTATTTGTTATACCAATGCTGAAAAACGACCAGTGCCCATATTCGGGCAGGCGCATCGCCGTGGTTATTGCTGTGAAGCTGTTTTTTTAGTCGGCGAATGGCATTGTAATCAAATACGCGTTGGTTT
>JAWOEM010000262.1:0-3526 GCA_046482785.1 Salinivirgaceae bacterium | reverse complement strand
CGAGCAAACCATAGGTATATTTTGCTTTCTGCTTTTCTTTCAGCTGCACACCGTATTCACTGGTCTTACGACGACGTGCATTACCGTGCTGTCCCGGAGGATAATTTTTTCTTTCGAAATACTTATCGGGTCCGTAAATGGATTCCCCAAATTTACGGGCAATTTTGGTTTTTGGACCAATATATCTAGCCATTCTACTAAATTTTTGATTTTAAATTTTTGATTTCAAATGATGAATATGACAGCCGCAAGATTATAGAGAGGAGGTTTATAATATATATAACCCACCATAATTCAAAACTCAAAACCAAAAACTTATGGTTAACAACTAGTTAAACAATTAAACTCTTCTTCTTTTGGGAGGCCGACATCCATTATGTGGAAGTGGCGTCACATCAACAATTTCGGTTACATCGATACCGCTTGAGTGAATAGCACGAATAGCGGATTCTCTTCCGTTTCCGGGACCTTTTACAAATACTTTTACTTTTCTCAGCCCCATATCGTGTGCAACTTTGGCACAATCACTGGCCGCAGTTTGAGCTGCATAAGGTGTGTTCTTTTTAGAACCACGAAATCCCATTTTACCAGCACTGGACCACGAGATAACCTGTCCATTACTGTTGGTCAGTGAGACAATTATGTTGTTAAAAGAAGAATGTACATGGGCTTGGCCAATCGCTTCTACTTTAACAACTTTTTTTCTTTGACTTCCCGTCTTTTTTGCCATAATTCAATTAATTATTTCTTCTTATTAGCAACAGTTTTCTTCTTGCCTTTTCGTGTACGGGCATTATTTTTCGTCGACTGACCATTAACAGGCAGTCCAATCCGATGACGGATACCACGATAACAACCAATATCCATCAGTCGTTTGATATTAAGCTGAACCTGAGATCTGAGTTCTCCTTCAGTTGTGATATTTGAACTAATAATCTCACGGATTTTTGTTAGCTGCTCATCAGTCCAGTCACTAACTATAGTTTCCCGACTTACGCCTGCCTGATCGAGCACTTTACCAGCTGTACTCTGCCCAATACCAAAAATATAGGTCAGAGATACAACTCCTCTTTTGTGCGTAGGAATATCGACTCCTGCAATTCTTGCCATATTCGTAAATTTTATCCTTGACGTTGTTTAAACTTAGGGTTTTTCTTATTGATCACGTATAAGCGTCCTTTGCGTCGTACAATTTTGCACTCCGCACTGCGCTTTTTAATGGATGCTCTTACTTTCATTGCTTTATCTCTTTGAAATTATTTGTACCTATAACTTATTCTTCCTTTTGTCAGGTCGTAAGGTGACATTTCTACCTTCACCCGGTCTCCAGGCAAAATTTTAATGTAATGCATTCTCATTTTACCGGAGATATGGGCAGTAATAATATGCCCGTTTTCCAATTCCACACGAAACATGGCATTGGAAAGTGCCTCCACAATAGTTCCATCTTGTTCTATCGAAGCTTGTTTGGCCATAAGTTATCTATCTTTTTATTTTTCAGACTGCAAATGTAATACTTCTTCTACAAATTTAAAACTTGATAATATATCTGCTTCATTTTTTCCAACTGCAATAGTATGCTCGAAATGAGCAGAAACCTTACGGTCTTTTGCACGAATCGTCCAACCATCTGCCTCCTGAATAATATGCCTTTTACCCAAATTAATCATTGGTTCAATAGCAATTACCATCCCTTCCTTCAGCTTAACACCATTTCCACGACGACCATAGTTTGGCACTTCTGGTGATTCATGTAAGTTTTTTCCAACTCCATGTCCCACCATTTCCCGAACCACAGAATATCCATGATTCTCAGCATAATTTTGAACCGCAAAGCCAATGTCTCCAATTCTGTTGCCTTCGATTGCTTGTTCAATGCCCTTATACAATGATGCTTTAGTTGTTTCCAAAAGGTTTTTTATTTCTTCCGAAACATCACCAATGCAATAGGTATAAGCAGAATCGCCATAATAATCATTCAACAAAACACCACAATCAACAGATACTATATCGCCACTCTCCAAAGGTGTATTGTTTGGAATTCCATGTACCACCTGATCGTTAACAGAAGTACAAAGTGAATTGGGAAATCCCTGATAATTCAAAAAAGCCGGAACTCCGCCATGGTCTCTTATATATTCTTCGGCAATTTTATCCAGTTTCATGGTCGTAACACCTGGTGCAATCCATTTGGCAACTTCACCATGGGTTTTTGCAACCAGCATGTTACTTTCACGAAGTAATTCTATCTCTTCTTTCGTCTTTAAATAAATCATTCTTACAAACGGCCTCCCTTTTAGTAAATGGCAGCTCCACCGCCACTACGTCCTTTTATCCGACCTGACTTCATCAATCCGTCGTAATGCCTCATCAGCAAATGACTTTCGATCTGTTGCAGTGTATCGAGTACAACACCAACAAGAATCAACAATGAGGTACCACCATAAAACTGAGCAAATGACTGGTCAACGCCGGCAATCATAGCAAACGCCGGCAGAATAGCAACCAATGCAAGGAAAATAGATCCTGGTAATGTAATTTTTGACATTACTGAATCGAGAAATTCCATGGTCTTTTTTCCAGGCTTTACACCAGGAATAAATCCTCCATTTCGTTTCATATCCTCTGCCATTTGCTGTGGATTAATGGTTATAGCCGTATAGAAATAAGTAAACACAATAATCAGCATTGCAAAGGTAAAGTTGTACCAAAACCCTGTAAAGTCGGCAAAGGTAGCTGCAAAGCCGGTGGCTGCTTCACTCTCTGCAAAACCAGCAAGGGTAATTGGAATAAACATTATTGCCTGTGCAAAAATAATGGGCATCACACCTGCAGCATTCACTTTAAGAGGAATATACTGACGCACACCTCCATATTGTTTATTACCTACAATTCGTTTGGCATACTGTACAGGAATACGGCGTGTTCCCTGCACCAGAAGAATAGTGCCGGCAAAAACAAAAAAGAGAACAACAAACTCGATAAGTAACATAACAAGTCCGCCACCTTCTTCAAGCCTTGATACAAATTCTGCAATTAAAGCAAAAGGCAATTGTGCAATAATACCAATCATAATAATTAGTGAAATACCATTACCTATACCTTTATCAGTTATTCTTTCGCCCAACCACATTACAAACATAGAGCCGGCTGTTAGAATAATTGTAGAGGTTACAGTAAATGCCCACCCCGATGTAGCAAAAGCTGTATCCGGTAGCTGAGCATGAAGATTGGCGATATAACCAGGTGCCTGAAACAACAGAATAATTACGGTAAGGTATCGTGTTATCTGATTGATGCGACGTCTTCCGCTTTCTCCCTCGCGCTGCAAACGCTGGAAATAAGGAATAGCAATTCCTAATAACTGTACTACAATTGAAGCCGATATGTAAGGCATAATACCCAATGCAAAAATAGATGCATTAGAAAATGCGCCTCCTGAAAACATGTTTAAAAGTCCCAGTACACCACTACTTGTTTGTGCCTCCAGATTGGCCAATTGGTTCGGATCAATACCCGGAATAAC
>JAWOEM010000210.1:0-10818 GCA_046482785.1 Salinivirgaceae bacterium | reverse complement strand
ATAAATGCGAATTATTAGTGAGAGAGCTTGTATGATGCAGCACTAAACACTCATAAACAACAAAACATAATTTCGGCATCTTTATTGCACTGTATTACAAATACAGTTTGCTAGTTACCGAAAGATTTTGGTCAGAATATAAAAACAATCACTTTGTTCTTCAGAATAAAAATAGGAGCGTATTCATCACTTAAAAAAACCGAAATTATGGAAATAAAAAAGAATCCCACCGTAAACTTTAGAAGACTAAAGAGCACTTCGCGCTGACAGGCCTAGTTTCTGTACTGGGTTTGCTTTTGGTCGCATTCAACTGGAATAGCGCCACAGGAATTGCAAGTGACCTTGGTCAGGTAATGGGCGTTAGCCTGGAAGAAGAAATGATCCAAACGCAACGTCGCGACAAAATTGAACCCCCACCGCCACCTCCGAAGAAAAAAGTAATCGAAGAGTTGATGGTGGTTGAAGACAATACAGACATAGAAGAAGAGTTAAACATCGATACTGAAGCCAACGAAGAAACCACGATTAGGCAAACAACAATTACTATTGATGAACCAATTGAAGAAAAAGAAGAGGAAATCTTTATTATGGTTGAGCAAATGCCTGAATTCCCGGGAGGCCCTTCGGCACTTTTCAAATTCATTAGCCAAAACACTAAGTACCCACCCATTGCTAAAGAAAATGGTATTCAGGGAAAAGTATTTGTTCAGTTTGTGGTTGGAAAAGATGGCAACATTGGGCAGGTGGAAATATTAAGGGGTATAGATCCATCGCTTGATAAAGAAGCCATGCGCGTTGTAAAATCGATGCCCAACTGGACACCGGGTAAACAAAGAGGAAAACCGGTATTTGTAAGGTATCGGGTACCAATTAATTTTAAATTACAATAAGAAATACTTCACAAAAAACTCCGACGGAAACGTCGGAGTTTTTTTTTGTGTTCTACTTTTGGTTATATCTCTAAATTCGTCATGCGATCAGTTATTTTAAAATCATATTCCGGATACTCATAAATTGGCATTCTGTGTTCGGTTTCACCGATAGAATAGCCATACACAGACAAATATTCATTCACATCTTCGCCCATGTCTTCTAACTGTTCGAGGTACTGCCCAATGGGTTTCGATTCTACAATAACAAACTTATCCATCTTCTCTAAAATTGGGCTATGGTTACGTGTATGGTCGTGATCAAATTCCAATACGCGGCGACCAAAGCGCGTAATTCCTACAACCCGGTAGGTAAGGCTCTTGCCTACACCCGGCAAGTTTAGCACATTCCTATCGGTAGATAAAAATGGAACACCAAGTTCTTTACGCAGCTTTTCAATTTGCGCTACCATATCTCCATCGGTTTCCTGAAAATCGCGCACTTTTTCGTAATAATTCTCGGGTATAAGTCCAAGGATTTTTTCTTCGCGCTGCTCCTGCATTGCACGTTCGTTGGTTGCAAAGTTGTGATTATTTTCGGTAAAGCCTTTAACAGAAAACGTGTAATACGTGAGTACTCCTATATCGTTGAGCACCTTCCGCAACTTTGCGGTATGTCCTCTGCGCGATGCCGCGGCTGTAAAAACCTGCTGGTTGGCCACCGACCATCCTGCCGAAATAATCATTTCAATTCCACGAGCCACTTCGGGCGTTATTTCCATAGCCGATTCAAAGTGAGTTTGCAATACAAACTGTTTAAAACCAACATCAACGGCCTTCTTCTTAAAATCAGCAAGTATTTCGATTAGCTCCGGAGTTATTCGCTGTGGCAAATAAACGGGTAATCGCGTTCCCAAACGTATTCGTTGCATTTCGGCGTACTTCTCTCCATCCGGCCTTTTTTTATTGGCTTCGCGCTTACGGTATGCCATCTGATAAACTTCGTCCAAAATATTTTTTAGCGACCGGTTGCTACTCATCAAAGCATCGCCACCGGTTATGAGAATGTCGCGCAACTGCGAATCATTTTCAAAATATTTCATCAACCTCTTCAGCTTGTCCGGCCATTTTTCATTTGGCCGCAGCTTATCTAAATTAAAGTTAAGATGTCCGCTTTGGAAATCGTACATTCGCTGACACGACGAGCACAAACCTGCACAAGCGCGTCCAACGGTGTCGGGAATAAGAATAGACACTTCAGGGTAACGCCTGTGAATATTATGTTGCGAGGGCAGCAACCAACCCGCGGCATTGGGTTTTCCCGGCTCTACAATATCTTCCTTCTCCCATGCTTCAATGTGGCCGAACTCATTTACCAATTGCCGCGAGTAAAATACATAATCGCGTATGGGTAAGTCGGCACCAACGTGTTCGGAGTGATCTACATCGAGCAACGACATGTAATATGGATTAAGAAAGAACGGAATGCCAACCTCTTTGGCATCGTTCATTATGTCGAGCATATTTTTATTTAACGAATAATCGAGGAGTTCATTGATAAATTCAGGAGTTCGGGCAGCGAGTTTCAAATGAAAAATATTATCGTTCCACCACTGCTCCTGTGCAATTTTCATATTTTCATCGAACGACAAATTATTGTCATACTTATATTTGGCATCATTTATTTCGCCATCGCGCATTTTGCATAAATACACTTTAAGAATACGATCGCGATTTTTCTTGCGGGTTTCAATCATATCCTTATCCAGACCTGAGGGATGTCTGTCCATCCATTCTTTAACTTGCTCTAGTGATGGTTTCTCCTCTTCTAGTATTCCATTGAGTTGACGAAACAGGTATAACATATCGAGGTAAAAATAGTACATGGCTCCGCCTCGCCCGGTTTGATAAGCGTGCCACATAATGCCAAAAGGATCTAACACCGACTCGTCTGACAAGGCCAAACTGGGATCTTGAATTACTCGACCTGAATTTTTAATATAATCATTTAATCGTATAGCCGCTTTTTCTTTCCAACTTAAGTTTTCAAAAGCTCCTCTTTTATCTTCATCTCCATATAAGAATTCAGTGGCAGCGCTACTCTCCTCAATTAACTCTTTAGCCCAAGCACCTACAGAAGTTCGGGCTTCTTTAGCATTTTTCGAGTTTTTTAATATATCTCGCAAGCGCGGATTTTCCTCAAGCAGAGTGTGAAAAACACGCTGTGCTTTTGGTCGAATGGCCACTTTATTCAAATCTCTATCCATATTTATTTATTTCTAAGATTAAACATGTTATACCTAATGGCATTGCATTAGCTGCATAAGAAGCCGTATCAATAAATACTAACAAGCATCGGATTGCAGGCTATTCCAACTCCAATGCCATGAAGCAAGACATCAAAAAGTATTGAATTTGCACGGTTTTCTCCAAAGTTCGGCGAAAGTACTCAAATTAAAATGCAATTCCAAAAAAAGTTATCCCGTCTGCAATAAGGAAACAGACAAAATGGTAATTTGTTCTGTCGACAACTATCGCAGAAGCTCACGACGCGATGCGTCAATACGAAGGAAAACGAACAATAATGCGGTAAATGCCCATAAAGAAGACCCCCCGTAGCTAAAGAAAGGTAGCGGAATACCAATTACAGGCGCTAACCCAATGGTCATTCCAACATTCACCGCCAAGTGGAAAAACAAGATAGAAACAACTGCGTACCCATAAATACGACTAAATGCTGACCGTTGGCGTTCGGCTAAAATCACCAGACGTATTAAGAGCATTAAGAATAGAAGTAAAACTACGGTAGTTCCTAAAAAGCCCCACTCTTCGCCCACAGTGCAGAAAATAAAATCGGTACTTTGCTCCGGCACAAAATCGTACTTCGTTTGTGTTCCTTGCAAAAAGCCTTTGCCGGAAAAACCACCCGACCCAATGGCAATTTTACTTTGATTAACGTTATATCCGGCTCCAAGCGGATCGGATTCAATGCCAAGCAAGTGATTTATTCGACTACGTTGGTGCGCAACCAAAACATTATCGAAAAAATAATCGACAGAAAACGAGAACGCAAATGCACCTACCGTTATGGCAACGACGAGAAATAATCTGGGAATTTTATGAATTAGTGCTCTTATGGTTAGCACAAAAGCAAATACAACAACCGTTGCAATTAATACCCATACAAAGCCACGTTCCAGCGAAATTAAATTGATAAGATAGAGTAAGCCAAGTACAATCAGGAAAAAGAATATTCCTTTAAAAACGTCTTTTTTCACTTCAAACAGCAATAGCAATAACACACTGGCCACTGCAATGATAAATATGAGTACATATAAAATGGGTAGCGTTAGTGCCATAATGAAAAGTATAGCAGCAAACAAACCAATGAGAAGTACTGAAACAGAAAGCCCTTCACGGTACAAGACGACAACAAGTGAGGCATAGACTAACGCTGAGCCGGTATCGTTTTGCAGAAGAATAAGAACTGCCGGCAAGAAAATAATACCTACAATGGATAATAGATTTTTAAATTTATGAATTTTCAGGTTTTCAGCACTAAGGAAACGAGCAAGTGCCAAAGCTGTTGCAAACTTGGCAAACTCCCCGGGCTGCAGTCGAAAGCTACCAATCACAATCCACGATTTAGAGGCATTTACCTCGGTTCCAAAAAGCAAAACAACTAATAACAAAAAAATGACAAACAGATACGCAGGGTAGGCAAAAAAAGCATAAAACCGGGAATCGATCAGCATAATAGTGACAATGAGCAGGATAGACGCTGCAATCCACAGCATTTGCTTTCCATATTTCTGGCTCAAATCTACTATACTGCTATGCTCCTCGTTATACACAGCAGCATAAATATTGAGCCACCCCATAATAACTAGTGTAAAATACAGAAGTACTGTCACCCAGTCAATATCGCGATATATATTAATCCTTCTTCTCACGGCTCAATAAGTTAGCGTTAAAAATTCGTTGTTCGTACCAGCCTCTGTTTACCTCGCCATTCAAATACTTCTCAATTATGAGACTGGCAATTGGTGCGGCATATACCGAACCATACCCACCATTTTCCACATACACAGAAACGGCAATTTTCGGATTATCTCTAGGTGCAAATGCAATAAAAATACTATGATCTTCTCCGTGAGGATTTTCAGCTGTTCCGGTTTTCCCACAAATATCAACCCCTTCGAGTTTGGCAAAACGAGCCGTACTACCGGGTCCACCGTGTACTACTCGATACATTCCCTCAATTACCGGTTCAAAATGCTCCTCATCGACACCCACATACCGCTTTACTTCGTATTTTGGGTCAATATCATTTTCTTTTTCAATATTTTTTATCAAATGCGGTACGTAATAGAACCCCCGGTTTGCAATGGCTGCGGTAGAATTGGCCATTTGCAAAGGTGTTACCAGCACCTCTCCCTGCCCAATGGCCATAGAAACAATATTTAACGAGTTCCAGGCACTTTTGTAGATATTTTCAAAGTATTTTGATTCGGGAATAAGCCCTTGAAGCTCAAAGGGAAAATCGATACCTAGTTTCTTACCAAACCCAAAAGAGCGGGTAATTTCTCTCCACTTCTGATAATTGACAACAATACCAGCATCAGATGATTTATCTAAAATATTACGATAAACATGGCAGTAATAGGCGTTACAACTATGCTGGATAGATTCGATCAGATTCAACGGAGATGGATGACCGTGGCAGCCTAACGAAAAAGAACCGATGTGATATCCGTAGTGACATGAGTATTCCGTCTCAACACTTACCACTCCGGTTTGTAAGCCTACAAGCGCATTCAATACTTTAAACGTAGACCCGGGAGGGTACTGTGCTTGCAAAGCCCTGTTAAACAATGGTTTTAACGAATCGCGTTGTAATTTTTGGTAATTATCGCCTCGCTGTCTGCCACTTAAAAGATTGGGGTGGTATGTAGGAGTGCTTACCATTGCCAGAATTTCGCCACTTGCCGGTTCAATAGCCACAATACTTCCAATTTTATTTTGCATAAGCCTTTCGCCATAAGCCTGCAATTCAGCATCCAGCGTAAGTTGGATACTTTGCCCCGGAACGGCTGCCCTGTCGAGCTCTCCCTCGTTATAGCTACCTTTTATACGGTTATGCACATCGACCATAAACACTTCAACACCCTTTTGCCCCCGTAGCTTTTGTTCATATGCTTTCTCTATCCCGCTAATTCCAATATAATCACCGCTTTTATAGTACTTCTGATTTTCAACAACCCTATCGTTAACTTCGCCCACATAACCAAGAACATGAGCTGCAATTAGATCGGGGTATTTACGCAAGGTACGGGTTTGGGTAAAAAAGCCCGGAAAAAGGTAGAGCTCCTCCTGCAATTGAGCATAATTCATGGCTGAAACCTGTTTTAAAAAAACGGAAGCCTTGTATCGACTGTAATTCTTCGCTTTACGCAATTGCTCATCGACAAATGAGGGAGTAACGTTTAAAATTTCGCAAAGAGCCGTAGTATCAAATGCTTTAAGCTGATGCGGGATAACCATTAAATCGTATGCGGCTTCATTGTACACCATTAAGTGGTTATTTCGGTCGTAAATTAATCCTCGAACAGGATATTGAGTAATATGCCGCAAAACATTTGAGCTGGCCGAAGTTTTATACTGACTATCTAAAACTTGAATGGAAAAAAGCTTAGCGATATAGATAATAATTATCAGTATAATTATTGATATAACTACATACTTTCGCGTATTTAGGGAAACCTGCTGCATATATTTTTACTTCCTAAAAACCAGATATTGGCTCATCATAATTAGCGAAACCGAGAAAAGCGTACTAAAGATTATTCGCATGATTACATGTCCGAATGCGGCAAACGAAAACGCTTCCAAAAAAAATAAAGCCGAATGATGAATAAAAACCAGCAAAAATGAATATTTTAAAAACCAATTAAAGCCGTAATAAAAAACCCGCGGAAAAGAACCGGGCTCATACCCATCGCGCGGGGAGATATATCGTAAAAAGTATGGCCTTACAAAACCCATAAAAGCCGTAGACGCGGCATGTAAACCCGGCGTATTGGCAAACATATCGATAGATAAACCTAACAGAAAGCCAACGACTGTGCCTACCCAGGGTGGAGTTTCAAAGGGCATCAGCAAAATAAACAAAATGTAAAAATACGGATTGATGTAGCCGCTGAGCTGAATATTATTCAATACCAAAACCTGTAGAGCAACTAAAATAAGGAATCGGACAATATTTCGGGTAAGGAGCCTAATCATTCGTTATGGTTTTATCTTGGAGAGCTTCAATTTCTTTTTTAAACACATTTTCTACCACATAAACCTGAGTAAGACTTTGAATATGCATAAATAGTTTCACTTTAATATGGTAAAAGTTATTACGTCCATCTTTACTGGCCTCAACCACCTTCCCCAAGGGTATTTGTCCCGGAAAAATAGCACTAAAGCCACTGGTTTCGACACTATCGCCCACATTTACATCAATATGATTGGGAATATCATCGAGCCAGCAAAACCGGGGATCGATACCGTCCCACTGAAGAGATCCAAAATACTTTGTATTACTCAATCGAGCACTTAAATGAAAGTTGGGGTTTAATAGTGAAATAACAGTTGAATAATTCTCAGACACATGCCTAACAACACCGACCACTCCATTAGGCCCTGTAACGCCCATGGACTGTTTCACGCCATGTTTACGGCCTTTATCAATTGTAAGATAATTATTTTGTTTATTGACGGAATTACTAACAACATTTGCCACAAAAAAGCGCCATTGTTTTTCGTACACCGAATCATAAATTTCCCGATACGATATTTTATTTTCTTTATAGGACTTTTTAAGGGTATTAAGAATATGAGCGTTTTGCTCTGCCAATTCCTGATTCGCTTTGCGTAAATAGAAAAAATCGGTAACATCATCTGAAATTTGATGAACTACGCCTGTAGCCGCTCCCATCTTATTTATAAATGTGGCGCGATGATAGTTATTGTATTGAAAAAGGAGCAAAAGCGCTACCGTCTCTACAATTAAGAAGATGAAAAAATGATGATTTCTTGCAATAAAACGAATTAAATTATTCACGTTCCAGTTTTTATAAATTATTTTCGTTTATACCCAAAATCCGCAAGATTATATAGTATATCTTTGTATTCCTTGCAAATTAAAACTTGTGATGAAATGTTTTTTCAACTCACTTCATCACAAATTTTTATCGCAAATTGCTTACTTCCGCATTTGATTCCAAATTGCACCTACCTCATCAAAAACTGGAATTTATCCACATTTTTAAGGGCAATACCTGTTCCACGTGCCACTGCATGCAACGGATCGTCGGCTATTTGGAACGGAATTTTTGTTTTTTCGGTCAAACGTCTTTCCAGTCCGCGCAGCAATGCACCTCCACCGGCCAGCCACACTCCTTTATTGTATATATCGGCATAAAGTTCGGGTGGAGTGTGCTCCAGTGTGGCCAAAATAGCGGCCTCTACTTTCGTTATGGAGCGATCGAGACAGTGTGCAATTTCCTGATACGACACGGGAATCTCCATTGGCAAGGCAGTCATTTGATGTGGTCCGCGCACGATATAATCTTGTGGTGGATCATCGAGCTCGGGTAATGCCGAACCAACCCTCAATTTAATTTCTTCTGCGGTTTTTTCACCAATTTTTATGTTATGCTGATGACGCATATACTCTTTAATATCGGCGGTAAAATCGTCGCCGGCAATCCGTATGGATTTATTGCTCACGATTCCTCCTAATGAGATTACTGCAATTTCTGTTGTACCTCCACCGATGTCTACAACCATATTACCTTCGGGAGCTTCTACATCAATTCCAATACCGAGCATGGCTGCCATGGGTTCATAAATCATGAACACTTCGCGGCCGCCGGCATGTTCGGAAGAATCGCGCACTGCACGCATTTCTACCTCTGTACTACCCGATGGAATACAGATAACAATACGGAGCGAGGGTGTAAACATCCTTGCTTTTGTACTAATCATCTTAATCATTCCGCGAATCATTTGCTCGGCAGCATGAAAATCTGCAATTACGCCATCGCGCAGCGGCCTAATTGTTTTGATATTATCGTGCGTTTTACCATGCATTTGGCGCGCCTTTTCACCAATGGCAATTAATTTGCCGGTATTCTTATCAAGCGCAACGATTGATGGTTCATCGACCACTATTTTATCATTGTGGATAATAATTGTATTTGCCGTTCCCAGGTCAATGGCTATTTCCTGAGTTAAAAATGAAAACAAGCCCATGTGCTATATATATTTAATGCTTAAAATGTCTGGTTCCTGTAAATACCATGGCCATTCCAACAGAGTTGCAATGTGCAATGGAATCTTTGTCGCGTATGCTGCCTCCCGGCTGAATTACGGCCTTTACTCCGGCTTTACCGGCAATTTCTACCGAGTCGGAAAATGGAAAGAATGCATCAGAAGCCATTACGGCTCCATTTAGATCGAGTTTAAAATTATTGGCCTTTTCTATTGCCTGCTTTAAAGCATCGACTCGGCTGGTTTGGCCTACCCCACTGGCTACAAGCTGCTTATTTTTTGCCAACACAATAGCGTTTGACTTGGTGTGTTTCACAATTTTATTGGCAAAAATAAGATCCATAGCCTGAGTTGAAGAGGGGCCGATTTCGGTAACTGTTTCTATATCGTTAATACCTTCAACTGCTTTGTCTTTATCTTGACCCAACACTCCGTTTAGTGCACTACGAAACTGTTTTTTTGGCAGATCGGTATTTTTTCTTCGTAGTATAATTCGTTTTTTATTTTGTTTTAGAATTTCAAAAGCCTCTGGTTGATATCCGGGGGCAATAATAACTTCGAAAAACAGCTTATTAATGGCTGCGGCGGTTTCCTGATCCACTTCGGTATTGGTGATTAAGATTCCTCCAAATGCAGAAACGGGATCGCCTGCCAGGGCTTTTTCCCATGCTCGCAGCAAAGTTTCATCCGATGCCAATCCACATGCATTGTTGTGCTTTAAAATTGCAAATGTGGTTTCGTCGAACTCATCAATGAGGTTTACAGCTGCATCGATATCAAGCAGATTGTTATATGAAATTTCTTTCCCGTTCAGTTGATCAAACAGTGCATTCAGGTCGCCATAGAACGTTCCGTTCTGGTGAGGATTTTCACCGTAACGCAGTGTTTTACTTTGCATTATGCTCTGCTTAAAAACAATATCGGATTCCGTTGCCATGTATTGGTAAATGGCTGTATCGTAATGCGATGAGATATTAAATGCCTGCGCCGCAAAAATGCGCCGAACATCTTCTGTTGTACTGCCATTTTTATCTTTTAAAAGATCTAAAAGCAGTTGGTACTGATTTCGTGAACTAACCACAAGGGTATCTTTGTAATTTTTAGCAGCAGCACGAATTAACGAAATGCCGCCAATATCGATTTTTTCGATGATATCTTCGTGCGATTTCCCTTCCGCCACGGTTTCTTCAAATGGGTAGAGGTCAACAATGACCAAATCAATAGCCGAAATATCATGGACTTTCATCTCTTCGATGTCGCTGGTATTGTCGCGCCTCGATAAAATACCTCCAAAAATTTTTGGATGCAACGTTTTTACGCGTCCGCTCATAACCTCCGGAAACTGAGTCAACTCCTCAACCGGGGTAACATCCACGCCAAGTGAGCTTATGAATGATTGTGTACCTCCTGTAGAAATGAGTTGCACGCCCAAGACGTCCAGTTGTCGAATAACCGGTTCCAGGTTTTCTTTGTTGTATACAGAAATTAATGCTGATGAAATCTTTCTATCCCCCATTACAAAGATTGTTTATCTGTTAAAAATAATTAAATTATACGTATCGCGTGCAAAAATACACGAAAAACAAGTGAAAGAAAGAATATTTTCTAAATAAATTGATTAATTCTG
>JAWOEM010000198.1:0-6380 GCA_046482785.1 Salinivirgaceae bacterium | reverse complement strand
ATAACGATGAACACGACAATAAGGAGATTATTAAGGAGATAGTAAACTTGCGACTCGAGAAAGCACAACTACTTGGATATAATTCGTACGCCGATTTTGTACTTGAGGAGCGAATGGCGCAAAATGCCCAAAATGTAAATGATTTACTTCAAAAGCTATTCGATGCCGGTCACTCCTTTGCGCTCAACGATAAAAAAGCAGTGGAAGAGATGGCTCAGGAGCTTGGTTTCCAAGGTCGCTTGGAGCGCTGGGATTGGGGATACTACAGCGAAAAGTTACGGAAGAAAAAATATACCATTACCGACGAAATGACAAAACCGTACTTTGAGTTGAGTAATGTAATTGAGGCGGTGTTTCATTTGGCTGAGAAGCTTTACGGGCTCACATTTAAACCTGCCGACAATGTTCCTGTTTACCATCCCGATGTTCAAGTGTTTAGCGTGTTCGCTAACGAAAATGAGCGTTTACAAGCCATGCTTTATCTCGATTTTCATCCCCGAAAGGGCAAAGGGCAGGGAGCATGGATGACCACATTTCGAGAACAGAGTAATATGAATGGTAAATTTGTTTGTCCTTTGGTATCGTTGGTTACCAATTTCACAAAACCAGGTGCGGAAACCCCTTCATTGCTTACTTTCGACGAGGTAACCACTTTTTTACACGAATTTGGACATGCACTGCATGCTATGCTCAGCGATGTAGAGTATGAAAGCTTGTCGTGTACCAATGTTTATCGCGATTTTGTTGAGCTTCCATCGCAATTGCATGAGAATTGGGCTTTGGAAAAAGAGTGGTTACAACAGTGGGCTCGCCATTACAAAACCAATGAACCCATTCCTGATGCACTGATTGAGAAAATACGTAATGCTCGTAATTTTAATAGTGGGTATCAAAACGATCGGCAAATTAGCTTTGGATGGGTCGATATGGCCTGGCATACAATTACTGAACCTTTTGAAGGCGATGTGGTGGCTTTTGAAAAAAAGGCCATGAGTGCTGCCGAACCTCTGCCAACAGTAGAAGGGACTGCTTTTTGCACAGCATTCGGACATATTTTTGCAGGCGGATATGCCGCTGGCTATTATGGGTACAAATGGGCAGAAGTGCTCGATGCCGATGCATTTGAACTTTTCAAAAAGAAAGGCATTTTTAATCAAGCTGTAGCTAAAAAGTTTGCCGATACCGTTTTAAAGCGAGGCGGGAGCGACCATCCCATGACGCTTTATAAAGCGTTTAGAGGGAAAGAGCCCTCGGTTGAGCCTCTGTTAGAACGCAGTGGGTTGCTAAAAAAGTAGTGGGGAGCGAAAACGGAAGGTTTACAATGCTTAGACACTTAAAATTCCGCAAAGATTATACATTGAGAAGTTAAATCTTTGCGGAATTTAGATTTTTCTGACGCATCCACTCATATTTGCCCAATGCTTTTTTAGGACAAATATTTTTATAAATTAGTAAAATACTGCCAGCAGTTCCTTATTGGTTACCTGTATTTTTTCGGAAACTCGAAAAAGTCTATTTCTCCCTCTCCCGGATCCAATTTCCATGTATCGGTATCGAATTTTAGACCCAAACAACCGGTTGTGGGAAAACTCTGATGAAAGTTTTTTGATAGCCGTATTCCGGTTTGTGAAATAAACGGATTGTGACCTACCACCATAACCGTACTTAAACTTTCCGGAAGTTCTGCAAGAAAATCAGTCAATTGCCCTGTGGTGTAGCCGTCGTATAAAAAATCTTCTTTTTGTACATCTGTAGTGGCTATCCCGAATACTTCAGCCATAATTTCAGCAGTTTCAGATGCTCGAGTGGCTGTTGAACTTGCAATTAGTTCCGGTTTAATATTGTTCTTTACTAAAACGTCTGCAATAAGTTTTGCATCTCGTCTCCCTGATTTTATAAGGTTTCGGGAAAAATCATCTTCGGTTTTTTCTTGTTCTGCTTTGCCGTGTCTTACAAGTATGAGCCTTTTCATATTTTCGATTTTATTGTTTCAGAATGGTAAAAATAATAGTAAATTGCCAATGGTTGCATTAATTTAAGCTTCTTTTATCATAAACAAAGCGTACTAATCCCATTGATTTTACCAAATATAGTAAAAACGGGCGAAAATGAAAAGTTATTTTACGAAAACGATGTTTCCCATTTTTATGATGTTTTTTCTGCATGCTTGCATTCAAACAGACAAGATGGATGTGGTTCCTGAAATTGTGTTTGTGGAGGCCTCTTCCGAATACTGCACAGATGCGTTGGGAAATGAAAATAAATGTGTCAAACTTCGCTTTGACTTATTCGATGGCGATGGCAATGTGGGCTTAACTGACAGTGATACGTTGCCGCCATTTGTGGATGAGTTTCGTCATAATTTTTATTTCGATGTTTTTGAACTGCACGATGGTCAAATTGTTCCCTGGAATCAGCAGGCTGTTAACTATTTTAATATTCCAAACCTCGAGCCACAAGGACAGAATAAATCGCTTACCGCACGGGTTACCATCGACATACAATTTTCTCCATCGCAACTTCTTTCAGATTCCATCTACATTCATTTTTATGTGTACGATCGTGCTTTCAACCAAAGTAATACCGACTCCACTCATATGTTGTATTTTACTAAATAGTGTTCGTCAATAAACTCGATTTTACTTATAATCACTTTTATTTATATGGCGTAAGTGAGCTAAAGGTTTTGCGTTATACTCACTCAAACTCGTATTTCTTACACCAGTAAACTCAACGAGTTTGAGTTTCGCAAGCCTTGAAAATCGAGTTTATTCACTGAACACCCCGACTTTATGGACAAACACTAAATAACCCAAGTGTGGCTTTCTTTAAAAGCAATCTTCAAAAAAACTTGCGTTCAAAGCCCAGTTGCATTTTTGTTTATGTGCAAAATTCGAACGAATAAGTGTCGAAAACTACTTCTTTTGTGGGTTTTGGTTAAAATAAATTAGCCATTTTTACCTTAATATTTCTCTCTATTGGGCAAATATAGTCAAAGGGTGACTGGTTCATTGATTTTTCCGAAAAGCGTGAACGTTATTTATCTTGTTGGTAAGTAAGAGTTTATATTTTTGTATTTTTTTTTATTGACCTTCGAATTATCAATTTTGAAAACTTTGTGCTTCGAAAGCTGTTTAAGTAGAAAACCAACTATATAACCTTAAATAAATACTTTTTACTATGAATATTAAAAAATTTACATTTAACCCGTGGCAAGAGAATAGCTATGTTCTTTATGATGACTCAGGAGAATGCGCGCTGGTTGATATGGGATGTATTTCGGAAAGTGACAATGAAGAGCTTGCCGCTTTTTTGGAGGAGGAGTCATTAACGGTTAAGTACATTTTGAATACCCATTTGCACATCGACCATATTTTGGGTAATTATAGTGTAAAACAACGATATAATGCTCCAATACTTGCCCACGAAAACGATGAGTTTCTGATAGACAATGCCGAAACATATGCCGAACAAATAGGGTTTAAGTTAGATAATGCCCCGCCAAATGTAGATGAATTTATTGAAGATGGGCAAGAAATTAAGTTGGGAAATAATGTCCTTAAAGTAATTCATGTACCCGGGCATACTCCCGGATCAGTTGTGTTTTATGCCGAAAAAGATAATATACTGGTCAGCGGCGATGCTTTGTTTTATGAATCAATTGGGAGAACAGACCTAATATATGGGAATCATACCGTTCTGGTCAATGGAATTACATCAAAGCTTTTTGCATTGCCCGATGATGTAGTAGTATATCCAGGACACGGTCCGCAAACCAGCATCGGACACGAAAAGGCCAATAATCCGTTTTTGAAACACCTTTGTTAGTTAGGTAGTAATCTTATTAACGATAATTATAGAATGAACCGCATAGCTAATTTTAGTATGCGGTTTTTTTGGGACGAAAATTACTATATACTTTTTTAATACATCGATTCATGAATAGCCAGGCTGCCCACTAAACCCGCAGCAGCACCCCAAAGCGATGCTTTTATTCGCCGCTGCGTTCTTTTTTCTATAAAACCTTCGCGGTAAAATTCATCGCCCTCGGTTACTTTTTCCTTCCGGCTGAAAAGACCAATGGTTATGGTCGTACATAGCGGTACTACCGGAGCTACAAAAAATTGCCCCGATTCAATAAAACCTGTGGCGGCAGTTGCCGTAAAGGTGAATAAAAATGAGGGGAGAAAAACATCCCCTGTGTTTCCGGCAATACGACCTTCAACCATCGATTTCATGTTTTTAACTGCCAACTCCTTATCTGTTTGCGGCTTATAAAAAATATTCACGGTTTCGTCTGCTTCTTTTACAGAGAAAATGGTTTCGTAATCCAAACTGCGCTCTTTGCCATTTTTCTGATAAATAACTTCTTGAAAATCATCGATTTTACTGACTTTATAAGACGATGTTTCAATTATATCTCCCTTGAGTGTGGTTATTCTTATTTGCGCTTGTGTGCAAAGAGTGCTTATAATAAGGACTGTAGAGAGCAATAGGAAGTTTCTTCGTACCATAATTATTTCGTTTTTTGGGCTGTTAAACATAAGAAAAAATTGACAATTTTCCTTTAAAACCTTAATCTTCTTTCTAACTTTGGACTGTTTTATCATGTAAATGTATGGTATAATCAAAACAAAAAATTCACATAATGAAGTTAATAGATAAGTTTCACTTGCGACACATTGGGCCACGCCCCGAAGAGGTTGGCATAATGCTTTCGAAAATTGGAGTTAGCACGCTCGACGAGTTAATCGATCAGACTGTACCAACTTCCATACGATCGGAAAAACCATTGAATTTATCTGCCGCTATGAGTGAGCAGCAGTACAGTAACTATTTGTCGAAAATGGCGGCGAAGAACAAAAATTACCGTTCGTTTATCGGTATGGGGTATTACGAAACTCATTTACCGGCGGTTATCAGACGCAATGTTCTTGAATGTCCGGGGTGGTACACATCGTATACGCCCTATCAGGCAGAAATATCGCAGGGTAGGTTAGAAGCCTTGTTGAATTTTCAAACGGTTGTTAGTGAGCTTACTGCCTTGCCGGTTGCCAACGCATCGTTACTCGATGAGGCTACTGCCGCTTCGGAGGCCATGTTACTTATGTACAACAAACGGGCACGAAAATTTAAGAAAACCGGAAACCGTATTTTTGTCGATCAAGACGTGTTTCCACAAACAAAAGCGGTTCTCGAAACCAAAGCCGAGCCATTTAATATCGAGATTGTTTATGGCCATTATGCCGATGTTGAATTAGACGATACCATTTTCGGTGCTATTGTACAATTCCCGACTGCCGGTGGTGAAGTTTACGACTACCGTGAGTTTGTGAAAAAAGTACACGAAAATGAAAGTATGATTGCTGTTGGAGCTGATATTTTATCGCTTGCTTTACTAACTCCTCCGGGAGAGTGGGATGCTGACATAGCGTTTGGAAACACCCAACGCTTTGGTGTTCCCATGGGCTATGGAGGTCCGCATGCAGCGTACTTTGCCACAACCGAAAAGCTGAAACGTGCTTTACCTGGTCGTATAATTGGAGTGTCGAAAGATCGACATGAAAATGTTGCTTTGCGCATGGCACTTCAAACACGCGAGCAGCATATTAAGCGCGAAAGAGCTACATCGAATATTTGTACTGCACAGGCACTACTGGCTACTATGGCCGGAATGTATGCCGTGTACCACGGACCGCAAGGCATTAAAGATACTGCACGTCACGTGCACAGCATGGCTGCTACACTCGAACAGGAATTAAAAAAGTTGGGTTACAAACAGCTAAATCAGAACTTTTTCGATACCTTGAGAATTGAATTACCCGAAGGAGTTAAGGGATGCGATGTGCAGGCTCAGGCTTTAAGCAAGGAGATGAACTTCTTTTACCAAGATGCTAAGCATGTGCAGCTATCGTTGAATGAAACCACTACCGTTCAGGATTTAATCGATATTTTAGATGTGTTTGCGCTGGTAGCCAATAAAGACATTGAACCACAGATGGTTGCCATTGAAACCAATAGGTTCGAAGAAACCCTACTGCGTTCTTCTAAATACTTGCAAGAAAAGGTTTTTAACTCATACCACAGCGAAACAGAAATGATGCGCTACATTCATAAATTGGAAAGGCGCGATATTGCCCTGAATCAATCTATGATTTCGTTAGGCTCATGTACCATGAAACTTAATCCGGCAAATTCCATGTTTGCCATTACATGGCCCGAGTTTGCTAATGTACATCCATTTGTTCCGGCCGATCAGGCTGCGGGATACCACGAGTTGATAACAGAACTGGAAGCCGACTTGTCTGAAATTACCGGATTTAAAGCTTGTTCGCTTCAGCCCAATAGTGGTGCTGCGGGCGAGTACACCGGCCTTATGG
>JAWOEM010000380.1:0-3012 GCA_046482785.1 Salinivirgaceae bacterium | reverse complement strand
GCTCGACCTGCAGTACATCGACAACTGGTCGTTACGCCTCGACATTATTTTAATATTAAAAACTGTGAACGCTATGTTTAAGCGAACGGGGTATTAATTCATAAGTCCGTGACTAAAAAGGGTATTAAATGATTTTCAGCTACTTTTCACCCCTACCCGCCATCGAGCGGAAGTAACAAACTGAAAATCAGCCACTTTTTAGGGTTCGGAGCAACGCTGATTTTCATCGTCTAGTAATTTGGAAACCTTTTTAGACTGACACACATTCATGAATTCCCCAATTTAAAATCAGTTCGTTACACTTTTACTCCGTGTTTTTTGAACACATCTTTATCGACCTGACGCCATTGTTTAGGGTGGCTTTTCTTTAGGCGGTTCGATAAAGATATTAGAAACATTTTTTCAAAAGATGCCTCTTTTTTCTGCGATTGATAAAAGATACTCAGCATGGACTTTTGCGATTTCCCGTACTCGACAGCTTCCTGAACAATTAAGTTACTCTCTTCATCTTCAAACAAATCAATAACTCGCTGTTTTAAAAATGCGTGAAGCATCTTTTTATACCGCTTATCCCACTTGAACTTTGTGACATTCGCCAGCAACTCAAAAGCCTCATTGTTCCGGTCTGCCTTTTTCAAATATACTACCTGATCTAAATACACCTTTAAATTATCGGGAGCGTATTTATGTGCCAGACCATTATAATGCAAAGCACTGTCGATTTTATTTTGAAGCAAAAAAACGTATGCCAGCTCATTTAACGTGCGTACGTGATATGGAAACACTCCGAGCGCCTCTTTGTATTTTGCAATTACCTGATCTTTATTCATTTGCTTACGCAACATTGTTATTGCTTGCATTGAAGGAATAGGATCATTCATAGGTGTAAGCGATACAAAAGGTGAGTTCAATTCTTTTATAATCTGATAGGAGTAGTTAATTTCCCGCTCCCCCTTTTTGCTTGTCAATGCGTATACTTTGTTCATAACACTTTCGGTGCTAATGCGCTGCTGTGCCGAATAGGCTGTAATAACTACCGGAATAAGCACTATAGCTCCTACCAATTGAATATGTTTAGGATTGGCGTAGTGTGGTTCACCTTTGCTTCGAAGCTTACTGTAGCCATACACAGCAAATGCAAAGACTGTATTTAATAGAATCTGAGTTTCAACACGTTCTTTCGTAAAATTAAAAAACGAGAACGTCATGTATCCAAGTAAAATAAACAATAAGGCACTGTAAAATAGGGAGTCACTACGAATTTCGTTCCGACTCATTAGCCGAATTAAGTACGCTATCACAAAACCAAACATGGCTAAATAGACTAATAACCCAGGAATTCCAGTTTCTGTAATAACGTTGATGTAATCGTTGTGCGTTCGGCGGGGAACAACCCATCCTCTTTTATTGTAATATAATGCTACATTATATTTAGAAACTTCAATTTTCCAGTTTCCAGCACCCACACCCATTATTGGGTGTTCTTTTACTATAGGAATGGACTTTTTCCAAATATTTAGACGGTGATACGTATTTCCGCTGGTAAAATCGGTAGCTTCTAATACGTGTTTCTTTATGGAGTTTTTCGGATCGAGTTGTACAAAAAGAGCAACAGCTACAATCCCTGCAAGCAAAATGCCGGCAAAGGCATATTTCAATGATTTTGAAAATACTGCTTTGCCGTCTCTTTTTCGCACTACTAGCCTATGAATAACAAAAGTTGATATTGATGCAGCAAACAAAGCGACCCAAACTGCTCGTGTTACCAGCATTATTATGATTAATAATGAAAATACCGCACCCACTATAGCTGCTTTTTGCCAAAGATCCCGAAAATAATATACACTATAGGCCGATAAGGCAAAAACGATAAAGGCAATTTCGGAAAAAATATTTTTATGGGCATAATTTCCAGTAATCATATAAGCCGATTTGACACTAAACCCATGTTGAACAAAAATATCCAATGCCTGTACTACGCCAATTGTAGCCACAACCAACGAAAGAATAATTGAAGCTTTTAAAAACAAGGCTCTACTACCTTCCTTTGGCAGCACAAACAATATCAAATATAAAAATAACACCCCAAAGGTAAACAACTTTAAAAACTCATGAAGCGCCTCTGCTGTGTTAGCTGCAATAAATACAGAAATACCTGTTAGCACAATGTAGGCGCCATAAAGCAAAATAAATGGGCTTTTTAAAAGCGTTGTATCGATCGACCGCAGGCTCACTTTACTACTTATTAACGCAAACAAACCGGCAATGAGCACAAACAAAGAAAGACCAAGCACCCTGATCTCCAACTCTTTATCGAGTGCACCGCTGTACCGTACGTTTGTAACTACTACAATAAGTGTGAGGAATATATAAAAAACCGGGTTGAGCAACAGCGGTTTCTGTTTGATATTCTGCTTTTGTTTTTTCTTGCTGGCCATAATTCAATAATTTTGAGCAAAGTTAAAACTATTTTGGGCACATTTGACAAGATTAAATGTTAATCCAGATGCAAAAACGCATCGATCCGTAATTTTAAAAGAACAGAACACCAACACCAGCCCCCTTACGTCCTAATAATCTGCCCCTTACAACTATTCGGAAAGAATTGTGTCATGGTAGTTATTATTGCGCAAACGCAAGAGGCTGCAGTTCCTGTGTCTTATGGGGATTATGATTACACAACAAAAGTACCCATTGTGTTTTACAGGGCAATCGTGTTTAAAATAAATTACATATATATCGCATAAAACAATTGATTAAATGCTTTTATATCAGCGGAATAAGTTGTATCTTAGTATCGAATTTTGACAAAGTGGGTTTTGTCAAAAAAAAATAATGAAATTCGAAAAAAACTTAAAACAACGATCACTATTTGTGGAATTTTTTGACCCTTTGAAAGATCCTCGAAGAACCAACAGAGGTAATCATCAGCATTTATTGGCTGATATGGTATTTTTGGTTATATCAGCCGTCATTAGTGGGGCTGTTGACTGGACGCATATTGAAGTTTTC
>JAWOEM010000543.1:0-7171 GCA_046482785.1 Salinivirgaceae bacterium | reverse complement strand
ATACGCATAGCTACAGCAGACAACCCGGAGTTTAGGGCCGAAAGCTTTTTTGCCGATAAGCAGGAACTGAATATTGGTGTGGGGGGAGGTTTTCGGGTAGCGATGAACCAAAATTTTGTAGTAGCACTGGATATAGCCCAAAGTTTAAATAAACAATATGGAAATACCGGGATTTATATCGGCCTTAACTACTTGTTTTAAAAGCGACAGGAATTCCTGTCGCTTTTAAAATCAAATTTATGCGATTACAGCCCATGACACTCTTATACATAAGAAGAACAAAAAAAGGACGGTCAACTGCTCATTTGACCGTCCTTGGTTTTTATTGGTTGGTGTATTCGTTAATTTTATCAATGTGTTCTTTTAAAACTTGTGCTCCTTCGGCCCAGTGTCGTGGTTTGTTGTAGCCTTTGATTTTCGAAAACTCAGATGCCTGATGCATAAATGCCTGCAAACGTGTCTCTATGTTTGAATCTTCCTGTCCGTCGTAGGCTATATTTTCCCACGGTATGTTTCCATGGTCTTTGCGGAAAAGTTGCGATACCGAAGCTATTAATGTTCCAGGCATGCAGGTAAATGGTAAAATGGCAACAATACCGGAAATTTCCCCATCTACCATTTTTGAAGCTGCACCAAGCGAAAGTGGTGGATCTCCATCATAATCTTTATGTACATAATTACTACAACTTGCAAGCATATCGTTGAGGGAAATATCACGGTTTAACTCTGCAACACCCTCTACCGCTTTATGAATTTTATGGGCAGAAATGTCTTGTGAGTACTTTTGGATTTTGGATTTGAACACGCCTACAATATCGCCTTTTCGGAGACTATCGCGCTTATACCGATAGGTGGAATATGTGAGCCACTCACTCATTGGTGCCATAACGGTTTCTGCGCCGAGGGCTTCGAGTCTATCCACAAGAAAACCACTACAAAAGGCGTTATCGCGCATAAAAATTTCTCCTACAATGGCAATAACAGGTTTCCGATATCCATTATGAATAGGTATTGAGGCAAACTCCTGTGCTGCTTCCTCCATTCGTTGTACAATATCTTTGGCTCCATTTTCACATGAAGCAACTATAGCTTGCAGGTGCTTGTTGTAAACTTTATTGGTGTAACCCTGCACAGCTTCGTAAGGACGGCGTTCTTGTTGCATTTTTCGCAACATATCTACCGCTACAAATCCTTTCCAGGCTGTAAAACGGAATTTATTCGCCTGTCCCTTTGATATTTCCGCGTAAGCGTCTTCGTTACTTGGAGCCAAAATCTCTACATCGTGATACCCAAGTTTATCGAATATTTGCCGCTGCAACTTATTGTACTCTCCGAACCGACACGGACCATTATGATCGGGCATAAAAAAGCTCACTTTGGATGGATCAACACCCGGCTCTTCGAGTTTTTTCAGAAAACTTCCGGTTGTACAAATTAATGGGAAGCACTCATTGCCGCTGGTGTGCTTCCTGGCCAACTCCAAATCGCGTTCGTTTTGCATTGGAAGAACTTCGGCTTTCATGCCACACGAACGCGATGCCGCAGCTATAACGTAGGCCGAATCGCGCATATAGGGGTAGTAAAGCACACGATCATTTGAATGTTGCCGTTCAATTTTTTCCGTAACGGGTGCTTTCTCCTTGATTTGGTGGTATCCTTTCAGACTATCTAGAAATGCTTCGCAACGTGTAATGAGACCGGCGTCGGCACTATGTTCGTCAACTTCTAAGTGCAAAAAGGGTTTTTCACCCATTTCTTTGGTTACAAAATGATTCAAAAAAGAATCGGGGCCACACCTGAAATTCCCCAAATACACTGCATTAAGTTGTGGATGTTTTTTAACTATGCGTGCGGCTTTTAGTATTTTTTGCCCATTGGGCCAATACATCATCGGGTAGTCATCAAAAATATTTTCCTCCTCAAGGGGTAAAAAATCGATGGGAATAGGTTGCACATCCAGATTAATCAGTTTTTCAATTAACCGGAGATTTAAAGCAGGGTCTCCTGTGTTATACGGACGCCCCAACACCACCATGGATTCTTTATCTTCGGGCAGGTTTGCCATCACTTCGCGCCCTCTATTTTTCACCTGCGTTTCAAAAAGCACCTGCATTTCATCTGCCTTTTGAATAGCTTTTTTGGTTTTTGCTTTTGGAATACCAAATTTTTGCTTAAAAAAATCGCCGATCTCTTTATTCAACACGCGTCCAAAATAACGGAAGTGTAACGTCGGGATTAAAAACTTATCGCGTACCTCCTGCTTTTGAAATGCAGCACGCATCATAAACGGATATGATTGTATCCAGGGGCAGTTGCAATTACTCGTCGGATTATCTTTTTCAGCTTTGGCATCAACTATAAATGGTATAAAGACATAATCGACCTCTTTTTCAAGCAAATCGTTCACATGCCCATGCATAACTTCAACCGGGTAGCAGGTTTCAGATGCCATTAGCTCAAGTGATTTCTTTGAGAGCTGCATATCGGTTTCTTTCGAGAGCACTACGTTAAAATCGAGTTCCTCGAAAAATGTGCGCCAGAAAGGAAACTGCTGATAAAAAATCATCAATGCGCGCGGAATACCAACGGTAATTTTGCTCCGTTTTGTAAGCTCCGGTTTGTAGCCATTGAGCAGCATTTTGGTGCGTTCTTTAAATAGATTTGGAATACCGGCACCTTTTCCTTTTCGTTCATCGACTTCGAATTTATCGCACCGACCGCCAAAAAACAGGTGTTTATTTTCGCCTTCGATCGATACACGCTGAATTTCGCATTGATTTGAACATGCTTCACACGTGAATTTATCAAGAGTGAATTTTTTTTCGCTTACGTCGAAACCTTTAAATCGTGTTTTCTGACCGGGTTTAAGTGATTCACGCGCCAACATTGCAGCTCCAATGGCTCCGGTAACGTCGAAATGTGGCGGAATGGTTATTGGTTTACCCGTAACTTTCTCAAAGGCAGCCACAACAGCTTTATTGTGTGTAACACCTCCCTGAAAAAATATTTTATCGCCAATAATTCGGTCTCCAACTACCCGGTTTATATAATTTTGAACGATGGAGTAGGCCAATCCGCCAACCATATTCTCTGTACTTTCGCCACGCTGCTGATGAGAATTCAGGTCGCTTTCCATAAAAACAGTGCACCTCTCTCCCATTTTTACCGGGGCTTTGGAACTCAATGCGCGCTCTCCAAATTCTTCTTTTATATTGATGCCTAATTTTTCGGCCTGCTCTTCGAGAAAAGAACCAGTTCCGGCGGCACATACCTTATTCATTTCGAAATCGACAACCACTCCATCTTTAATACGAATGTATTTTGAATCTTGTCCACCAATCTCAAAAATGGTGTCGACCGTAGGGTCGTATGCAATGGCTGCTGTGGCCTGAGCGGTAATTTCATTTTGAATACTATCGGCACCAATAAAGTCGCCGGTAAGATAACGTCCCGAACCGGTAGTACCTGCAGCAACAACCTCAACTTTATCGCCCACTTCGGCCTGTATTTCGCGTAACCCGCGCTGAAAAGCGTCCAAAGGTTTACTCGCGGTGGGCAAATACCTTCGTGCCACTACATTATTATCATCATCAATCAATACGACATTGGTACTCAACGATCCGATATCTAACCCCAAATAAACAGGCAATTTTGAACCATCTTTCGGAAAATTTTGAACAAGGTCTTTCTGATACTTTGCCTTTGATTCTACAAGAGGTTCCAGTGAAACACTCTCGTTTGTCATATTTTCAAGGTACTGCTTTAAATACGTTAGTCCTTTAAACGGATTGTTTTCCTGCGAGCGTTCAAAAGCATTCATCAAAGCTCCAATTGCTCCCATGGACGCATGATAATCGGGTATTTCCAATTCACCATCTTTTAGTTCAAGCACTTCGGTAAATGCTCTAACAACTCCGGCATTGGCAGCTACACCGCCCTGAAACATAATTGGTTTTTCAAATGTTTTTCCACGCCCAAGGTTACTTTTAAAATTGCGAGCAACCGCAAAACATAGCCCTGCAACAATATCGTGCAGCGGGGTGGCAATTTGCTGCAGGTGAATCATATCGCTCTTGGCAAATACACTGCAACGCCCGGCAATACGGGGTGGATTTTCAGATTGGAGTGATAGTGCTCCAAACTTTTCTTTAATGGGAACACCAATACGCTTGGCCTGCTGATCGAGGAAAGAGCCTGTGCCGGCAGCACATAAACTATTCATGGCAAAATCATCCAATTGCGAACGCGAAACGCCCTCTTTCTTATCCATCAGGATAAGTTTAGAATCTTCACCACCCATCTCAATAACCGTTTTCACATGTGGGTAAAGCTCTGCCACCGAAGTAGATTGGGCAATGATTTCGTTAACAAAATCGCCACCCAGTAATTCAGCAGCTTTCTGACCACCACTACCGGTAAAAGCGACTGTGGCAAACGGTTTATCCCTATACGTTTTCATTAGCTCTTGCAGCACCTTAAATAAAACATTGTAGGGCCTGCCCTGACAGTAATCGTAACGATTTTCAATAATTTTTTTGTTATTATTCATTACAACCGTATTGACAGATATAGAACCGATATCAATTCCTAAATGCAAAAGATCTGTTTTTCCCTGGGACATAGTCTATTTTTTTTAATTTATGTTTCTTTCCTGTTAGGATTACAAAATAATGGAGAAAGGTAATAATTTTTGATGGTTCATAAAAAATGGCAAGCATGTTTTGCTATCAAATTTTGCAATAATGCAGATTGCAGGTGCCACCTAAATTCTGCACGGATTTAATTTTTTAATGGTAAAATCCGTGCGGAATTTAGGTTAACCCCGATTTAGAAAATCACTCATTTGGGTGAAGAGTGAAACCGAATGAGATGATTTTCTTAATGGAATTCACAAGGAATACAAAGATATATTGTATAATTCTTTGCGGATTTTGGGTGCCAAACAAACAGTGGGATCGGTATAAAAAGGTATTAAAATTACTAAAGGCTGAAAATCAGCTTTGCCCCAGATCCTAAAGGGCGACTGATTTTCAGCTACTTACTTCTTTCAGGGAGTAGACCGAAAAGTGGCTAAAAACCAAATAAGACCCTTTTTATACCGGACTCAACAGTATTTGGCGCCATGACACCCAATTTCCATAAAGATTATAAACTTGAAAAATTAAATTCTTGCTGAATTTGAGAGAGTGTGTGAATATTTTAAAATAATGCCGGAAGCGCCGCAACAGAACCTCGCAAAAAGCGCTATTTACAACGTACTTATTTTAGTAAAAAACTCGGTCATTTCCTCGCGCGATAGCTCCTGATAATCGGTGGGAATTGCAAAGGTTGATTCAGTAAAGGTTGTATCGCGATAGTCTTTAAAATCGAGTTGCATAGCAATTCCTCTGAAACTCATATTAAATTTCATTAAAACGCCGGGGATTTGACTGAAAGGATTATTCCGATTTGGGCTATTTACTTTAATATCGTTTGTATATAGGAAGCAAAATTGGCGGCGCATAGAATCAATCATCACGTTGGCCAATACTTTTTTACATTTGTAGCCTTTGTATAGCGTATCTTTTTCTAAATATTCCAGTTTCAGTATATCGACTTTTTCGAACCCCAATGGAGCCTCACTTAATTTGCGTTTAAAATAATACTTTTTATCCAGAAGTTTCATTAAAAGAATATTGGTACTATCCTGAAGGCTGGACAACTGGTGACTTTTAAAAATGCCCATCCATCCTTCAATCTGAGTAAGAATCATATCCTCGGTAAAAAAGAAATTCATTTGTGTTGGCATCAGGTTAACAAGCGGGTTCTCTTCTTTGGACTGCTCGTAGGTTATTTTGTATTCAATAACCCCTTCGTCCTTTTGGGAGCAGGAAGAAACGACAACAACAATTACAGAGAATATTAAAACTATTTTTGAAAATGCCATATACCACTAATCATTAAAGGGATAAATATAAACAAACTTTTTGAGGCGTACATTACTATATTTTAAAAAGTTGAAATTAGTTAACGAGTAAAATAGGGAAGCAACCACTACATTCCTAACATCCAGACAAAAAGATACGCCAATATTTATGCAAATTGAATCAAAAAAAACTTCTTTAATTGTGCAATTTGGCTTAGATTGATCTTTTGCATAAAGAACATTACTATCAAGCTAATAATAGTTTTATTGCTTTTTCGGCTTGCCGACGTTTTGCGGCATGAAACGTTGCGCATTTCGGCGCACAAATTTGTCAGCCCGTTAAGCTGTTGATTAAATGACATTTCGTCCAAATATGCCACTATCCGCGCAATGTTTTATGACCGCGTGTTAGCGGCTGGCATTATTCAATTATCAATCTATCTATTTTTAATATTTTTTCATAATCAGCGATTTTCAATATGTATATCCCTAAATTTAAATCAGAAATATCAATCATGGAATTGTTTAGCTCTAAATTCCTGGTTTTTTGTAATTTTCCTTGAATATTATAGATGAAAATTTGCAAATCCTGATAATCATTATTAGAAATTTGGATATTTATTTGACTCTTAGCAGGATTTGGATAAATCATAATATTTTTTGCAAGTTTAACATCTGAGATTGCGGTTATTGTCAAAGGAGTACCCCATGTAGCTCCACTCTTTTTATAATAAACTAATTTTCGCTCTGCTTCACCTAAACAAAAGGCTTGAGTGCAAGAATAATATGGCCCACCCAATCCTTTAATATATTTATCATCGGTTAAACAGCCATCTGCAATAAGCATTCCCCAGCAGGAATCTTCCTCATGTATAAAGCTTTCATAACCTCGGGGATTGGTTTTAGATATGGGAGATTCATTTGTCATGTAAAAATTGTAAGTCTCATTATCTGTAACTATTGGCTCCCCTGGCAGCATATCAAAAACTGAATCAGGCTTTATCTTTGTTGTTAAGGTGTCGTTATAAAACTTAAAATCAGAACTATCTGTCCATGTTGTGGTAATGCTTTGTTTTCGTGAATAGCGGTAGACAATTGAATCGGAATAATCTATACGTTCTAAGTATTTATAAATTGCTTTATTGGTCGTGGCTGAGCCATAACCATCTCCTGTCCAACAACTTGATTCATCCAAAACATGCAGTTCATCGCCTACCTGAAAATCATTTACTTCAAACCATGTTAAGTTGTCAACCCCGATTTTAG
>JAWOEM010000512.1:0-5742 GCA_046482785.1 Salinivirgaceae bacterium | reverse complement strand
GTTGGGGACTCCATTTAATGTTCTCAGAATCGTTTTTTCTGCGGAAAATTAAAGAACGCCGTTAGTTAGAGCCTGTCCATAAAGTGGAGTGTTTAGTTCAGAATGTTCGAGATCAAGGCGTGTGAGAATTTAAAACCGCAGCATACATAGGGTATGTGAGGATTTTAAATTTGAGCAACAACGCAGAGATCGGACATTATGGACAAACACTAGTTAAGAAATCATTCCTTTACTCTTGTTTCACAGCCTTTTTTGTAAGATTTACGATGATGTCGAAATGTTGAATGGCGAAGCGCATTAGGTTGTTCGATCCGCTTATGTCCAGCTTTTTGCAAATATTGTATCTGTGATTTTCAATGGTTTTTGCACTGTTGAATACCTTGTCGGCAATTTCGTTGGTGGTTAGGTTGTGCGCTATGTAGTTGAGCACCTGTTTTTCTTTTAGCGACAAATCATCGAGTTTTGTAGTAATGGTTTCGTAGGTTTTAATTTGTTCGCTGTTTTTATCGAGGTACGCCCTTGTTTCCGATGAGTAGTACGTTTGGTCGTTTACCACAATGCTAAGGCAGTTTAATAAATCTTCCAATGCATTTTCTTTCACTAAAAAGCCCTGTGGGTTTAGTTTCCAGGCCTGGTAAAACGAGAAAAAATCGGCATGACTGGTAATGTATATAATTTTTATGTTGAGTTGCATGGAGCGAATCCATTTGCCCACTTCTACGCCATTTTTTTGGGGCATATCAATATCGAGCAAAACAATATCGGTAGGCGTAGATTTCAGTAACTCTATGGTTTCCTTGCCGTTGGTTGCTTCGCCCACTACACTGTATTGGTCGTTTGTGCTGAGCACTGCTTTTACTCCTTCGCGAATAAGTGCGTGATCGTCGGCAATTAAAATTGTTGTTTTCATATTTGGGTTTAACGTGACAATTGGTTAAGATTTACTCGTAATGCGCTCTCTGAAAGTGCTGCGCCAAATTTATAATCTATTAATAGTTTTTCAAATTGTAGATTTATGCGAAAGAAACTAAGTTCAACCAGCGATAAATCGTCATAGCTAGTTATTGTGGTTTTGCGGTTTTTTAATCTTTGAAACCAAACCGTCAATATGTTCAAATAGGTGCGGCTTTATCGGGTTCCACATTGGATCTAATAGAAAATCAATCCCCTCTCTACGAGCTAATTTTGCTGCTGGGACAAAATCACTATCTCCCGAAATAAGAATTATCTGATCGACTTGTTGTTTTAACGTAATTGAAGCAATATCAAGTCCAATTTTAATATCAACCATTTTTTGCGTAAAATCAAATGATACATCATCTTCGGTTAAATCATCAATTGTAATTTTTTTGGTCAATAGTTCTTTTGTTTTTGATGGTTTAATTATCCATCTTTTTCGATCTTCCAAAACACCTAATCTCAATGCAATCTTTCTCTTTTTCTTTAGTTCAGAGAATAATTCACATTGAAATTTATTTTGGTCTGTTTTTGAGAAATCTATTGATTTTCCTGTTACGGGATTATGTTGCTTTTTTTCATACGGCATACAGTCGTAATAGAAAATTCGATATAGGTCGTATTCTTCCCCTTTTGCCTGCAAAAGATGTCTTAAACACATTTCCCATAAATCATTGGCAGTTCTTATGGGATCTAAGTTTTTAATCTTGTGAATTGAACGGTATCTTTTAATAAAAAAACCACCGTCTACAAGTATTGCGGTTCTTTTCTTCATATGCAAAAAAAAAAGCTCCAGGGTCGGCATTCTCGCTATTTTATAAGTAATTGAGAATACGTCACCAAGAGCGTTATATACTACAAATATAAGTAATCATATTTTCAAAACAAAAAATATTATCCTGGCAAATCGGCATTATTTTATTGGTGGTTTGAATGATTGCTTTTCCAGTGTCACTACAATTTTAGTACCTTTTTCGGGTTTGCTTTCTACACGAATGGTTCCGTTCATTTGACGAACAAAGTCGTAAGTGAGTGCCATTCCCAGTCCTGTGCCTTTTTCGTTATCGGTTCCGCGCCGTATTTTTCCGGTAGTTTGTATAAACAAATTATCCTTTTGCTTCTCATTCATGCCAATGCCAACATCTTCTACCGAAATAATCAATGAGTTGAAGTCCTCAGCAATTGCTAAAGTTATGGTTCCTTCACGGTAAGAGAATTTTATGGCATTTGAGATTAAATTTCGTAGTACGAACTCAATCATGTTGTAGTCTGTGTGCCATTTGAGCGTTTGTGGGATAATTTTCTCGATGCCAATTTTTTTCATTTGTAACTGCCCCTCGAATATCGATATGGTTTTTTCTACCACCGATATAATGTCGACCATTTCGGGGTTGTACCCGATGGTGTTGCGTTCGGCCATTCCCCAGTTAAGTAGGTTGTTGAGAAGTTCCAGTAAATTGCTCAATTGGTTCTCAATTTTCATTGAGTGCTTTTTTATCTGTTCGGGGCTCAGCTGTTGGGGGTTTACTTTAAGTACAAATAACAGGTTTTTGATGTCGAGCAACGGGCTTTTTAGGTCGTGACCAATAATGGCAAACAGCTTGTTTTTTGTTGCCAAAGCGTGCATTAATTTGTTTTCCGATTGGCTCAACTGCTGGTTTATTTGGTTTAGTTCCTCGTTTTGCTCATTTATTTTGGCGTTTTGGTAGGAGAGGAGTCTATTCTTTTTTATGTGAGTTACAATGTGGTACGAAAGTACAATAACCAGTAGCGCGAGCAGTATCAGGCTGTACAGATAAATGGCTGAACGAAGTTGTTCGTTGTGTAATTTGGCATCGCGTAATTTTCGGTCGCGGTCGAGCAGTTCTATTTCCTGTTCTTTTTGCATTAGACTGTAGCGGGCTTCATATCTGGCCGTTTCTTCGGAGCTTAATTTTTCTTGTAATACCTGCGTTTTGTGGTTGGCTCTGCTGTAGCACGATGCCGATAGTTGGTACTTTCCCTGTTTTTGGTACACGGCTCCCAGGCGTTCCAAAGCTTCGATGAGTATTTGTTGGTTCGCATGCTGTTCTGCTTTCGCGATGCTGTTTTTGTAATACGCAATGGCTTGCTGTGTTTTGTGTTCCCGTTCGCTGAGTTTTGCTAAGTCGAGAAAGAGTACCGGCGTTTTTTCTTTATGGTGCTGCTCGGCTATTTTCAGGGCTTTTTTTAGGTAGGTATTGGCCTCTTGCATGCTGCCTCTTTTTTGCATCAGTTCCGACAGGCTGTGGTAGGCAATGAGTTTACTTTTTACCGATCCGGTTTCTTTGGCGAGGGCTATGGCTCGGTTAAAATAGGTCATTGCTATTTGTGTATTGTTTTCCGAAAGGGCTGCTCGTCCGAGCTCATTGCAGGTTTTCATTATTCCATCGGGCATGTTTTCGTCTTCGTAAATCGATAATGCCTTTTGCAGGTATTCTTTGCTCTTTGTATTATTGTATTGCTCTTTAAAAACCATTCCTATTTGGAAAAGCGCATTGGCTTCAGCCTTGTTATTATTGGTGTTTTGAGCAAAAAGAATTGTTTTTTTGAAGTAGCTCAGTGCTTTTGGGTAGTTTTGTTTGGCATAAAAATATCGCCCAAGCTCATCCACCGTTACCAGATACCGTTCCATTTGCTTTTTGCTGAGGCGCGAAAGGAATTTTCGCAAACCCAGCGTATCGTTGCCAATGTTTTTTTGTAAGTGACTAAAAAGACCCAGTATCTTGCTTTCCAGCGTGTCGTTATTAATGCTGTTGAATGTGGGCAATACAGAGAGAAGCGTGTCCAGCGCCACTGTTTTGTTTCCGGCGGTGTACAAGCTATCTGCCACCGAATACACTTTTGCCGTTTCCGTTTTATCGGTTTTTTCGGCAGCGGTAGCATAGCTTAAAAGTGCAAGCCACATGAGTATTATGGGCGTTATTATTATGGTTTTCATAGTCTTAAAGTGGGTTTAGCAGGCAAATTTACAAAAAATAAGGGTTTCCCCCCATGAAAATCCCTTTTTCCAATGCGTATACTTGAAACCGAAAAGAAAAGTGAATTGAGCCCGATTGAAATGTATGCCTGAATGTTGCTCAACTTCACACGAAACATATTGCATACCTGAGGCAATAATTTGCCTCCGCTTTTACATCGGGCGAGATCATGAATAAATTACAAAACCATAAATTATTATTTTATGAATTTCAAACATTTTTTCACCGCATTTTTTATGCTATTTGTCTTTACATTTGCCGGCGCCCAGTCGTACGTGCAAATCGGAAATGGCACAGAATCTTCAAGTATGCCTTACACGGCTTGGAACTATTCGTGGTCAAAAGCCATTTACTCTTCAGATGCTATTGGCAATGCCATAAGTATTCAGAGTTTAAGTTTTCAGGTAAACGGTTTTTCGACAGCTTTGAATAACCAAAAAATTTATGTGAAACACAGTGCCAATGCAACTATAACCGGCACGTACGAGGATCCTGAAACGTCAGGGTACACCTTGGTTTTTGATGGAAATATTGTTTCCGGAGGCGAAGCTCAGGGCGAATGGATCGAAATTCCGTTCAGTGGAAATTTCGAATACAATGGTACCGACAACCTCATTGTATACATGAAAAACGAACATGGCAGCTCTGTGTATAACCATTTTTATGCAACTACAGCAACTGCCGATGAAATTTATGTGCAGGGAGACGATGATGCTTTTCCTACAACCGATGGTTTGAATCCATATCCTGCAGCTTTGCCAAATGTGCGTTTTAATTACTCTTCTGATGGTCCGGCGACACCACAGAACCCTGCTCCGGGCGAAAATGCCATTCATGTTGATGCCGAAACCATGTTGGATTTTGAACTTGGGGCAACGGCTGCTACTTACGATGTGTATTTTTCGGCTAATGAAGCCGATGTTACAAGTATGGCTGCTTCGGCCAAAATTGTTGATGCTGCCACTGCCGAATCAGCAGGTACTTACTCTGCCGATCCCACACCAAACGATGAGTTACTCGATTCGAAAAGCATGTATTTTTGGCGTGTAGTGGTTTCTGATGGAACTGAAACCAGTACCTCTCCGGTTTGGTCTTTCAGAACACAAAAAATTATCAGCTCATTGCCATACCATCAAGATTTTGAGGGTGGCGACGATGTGGTGTTTACATTAATGTATGATACCAATGATTCTGACTGGTTTTGGAGCGATGGTTTGGGAACATGGAATGCTCGAGAAGGTTCTGCCTACACAGGCGATTCGTGTGCTTATGTATCGCCATCGTTTTTAGATCAGGGTATAGAATATGAATTGCGCACACCACGGTTCAATATGCCCGAAAATGCCCAAATTTCATTCTTTTGGTATAATGGAGAGTCTTTAGATGCGAAAAACCGCGTTGCAGGTGTCGACTCAACCTATTTTGAGGCTTCTGCCGATGGCGGAAACACATGGACGAAATTAGCTTCGTTATCGCCCACAGAATCGCAAACGGCTTACCAGCAAGTGTTGCTCGACTTAAGTGATTACGCCGGAAATAATACTTACCTGCGTTGGGTGTATAAAATTTTAGACGAAAACAGTTATCCCCAATATGTTTTCCTCGATAATATCGAAATCACGCAAAGTGAGGGTAATGCAGTTATTCAATTGGAAATTGCCGATACAAATTTCGATAATATTGCCATTGGTGGTGCCAACGAGAAAGAAGTTGTCATTTCAAATACGGGTATTGGAAGCTCTCTGGAAATTACCGGTATAACCTTACCCGATGGTTTCTCGTCCGA
>JAWOEM010000491.1:0-3493 GCA_046482785.1 Salinivirgaceae bacterium | reverse complement strand
CCCATACTTCTCGCACATTTTTGCAGGAGGCTACGCAGTTGGTTATTATGGCTACGCATGGGCAGAAATTCTCGATGCCGATGCTTTCCAGTCATTCAAAGAAACCGATCTGTTTGTTCAGGAAACTGCAAAAAAGTTCCGCAAACACATATTATCTGCCGGAGGATCCGACGAAGCTATGGACTTGTATGTTAAGTTCCGTGGACATGAACCCACTACAGATGCTCTGCTTGAACGTCGTGGATTGAACTAAACCAGTTAATACCCAAAATCCGCAAAGAATTATACAATATCTCTTTGTATTCCTTGCGAATTCGATTAAGTAAATCATCTCATCTGCTTTCATTCTTCACCCAAATGAGTGATTTTCTAAATCGGGGTTAACCTAAATCCCGCACGGATTTTGACCTTTAAAAATTAAATCCGTGCGGAATTTAGGTAATACGCAAGAAGAACGTTTTTTTCTAATCTTTCTTCCAGTACATAAAATACAAAAGGTTGTTGAAGAAATTCAGCAACCTTTTTTCGTTAAAAAAAATACAATATTGAGAACATCCATAGAATTATTTATGCAAATTTGCAGGCGTTTTTTTAAGAGCTTTTATGTTTAATCCCTAACTTGAATAAAATTAATAAACTGCAAACAATTAAAGTGCACCCTATAACTACTGACTAACAAAAAAAATACAAAACAAACGTCCACGATAACAAAAATTGGAAGTGTAAATAATTTAATAATACCAGACTTAACGTGAAAAAATTAAAGTTAAAAATCTTTTCAAGCTTTATGCTACTTGTCATGATGCTGGCAATAGCAGGCATAATTTCAGCTGTAGAATTTCGCTGGATTAGTAACTCAGTTAATGGACTAATACGGAACAATTACGAATCCATTAAAGCATCGAAGTCGATGCTGGAAGCTCTGGAGCGCGAAGATAGTGGCATACTTCTTCTTTTGCTCGGTGAATGGGAAGAAGGCAGAAAAATACTTCATTCTGCTGATAGTGCTTTTACGGCCAACCTAATTATTGCTCAAAACAACATTACCGAACCAAACGAAGAGCAATACTTGCAAATTATTCAGGTAAAATATAGCGCATACAAACAGAAATGGGAACGGCCAATTGTTGATACAGAAAAAGAAGGAAATATCGCTTGGTACAGAAATGATATACATCAATTATTTATTGACTGTAAAATGGCGGTTAATAATATAATGACGTTAAACCAGTCGAGCCTTTACAATGAAGCGTCGGAACTACACCAAAAATCGCGAAGAGCAATTATGCCCGGCATTATTTCTATTATTGCAGCTGTAATTTTTTCGCTCATACTCAATTTTTTTATTACCCGATACTTTGTTAGGCCAATCTCGGAACTTGCCGATGCCATAAACAACTACAAAGAAGATCAGTGGACGATACAAAGCAACATAAAATCGAACGATGAGATAAAAGAACTTGAAAATGCGATAAAAGGCCTTTTACAGAAAATTGCCCGAAAATATAATACCTAGAAAAAATGCAAAAAGAAATCATTATCAAACATTTGGGTGTTGTACTCCTTCTCAACGGAGTTTTTCTGTTTATTTCATTTCTGATATCGCTACTATACAACGAAACATCGATAACCCCCCTACTTTACAGCGCCATTTTATGCGGAATATTAGGATCATTCCCCATGATTTTTGTAGGGCAAACAGACCACATCAACTTCTCCGAAGGTCTGACAATAGTGGTTTTCGGATGGATTATCACATGCCTGGTGGGCATGCTTCCATATATTATGTGGGGCGGAGAGTTTACAATAATAAACGCTTGGTTTGAGAGTGTTTCGGGGTTCACAACCACTGGATCAACCATACTTAACGACATTGAGATCCTGCCAAAAGGAATCCTATTTTGGCGGTCGTCTACTCACTGGATAGGTGGAATTGGAATAATTCTATTTGTATTACTTATTTTACCACAGTCGAAAGGACAACGAGTTACAATTTACAATACGGAAATCTCCAGCCTCTCAAAAATGAACTTCCGGTTCAAAGCAAGAAAAATAGTTCAAGTACTTGCCATAGTATACGTTACACTCACTGTTTTAGAGACTTTTATTCTGATGTCGTTTGGCGTAAGCTTTTTCGATGCCATAAACCATTCGTTTGCAACCATTGCAACCGGTGGGTTTTCAACAAAGAATTTAAGTGTTGCCGCGTTTAACAATGTCGGCGTCGAAATCGTTATCATGATATTTATGATCCTAAGTGGTATTCATTTTGGGTTACTTTACAGCACCATACTTTTCAAGAAAAACAATATATTTAAATCGTCACTGGTTCGAGCTTTTATTTTGGTTATGAGCATAGGAATTCTTCTTATCACATTTAAGCTCGTATTAAGCGGAGACCACACTTTTTGGCAAGCACTGCGGTATGCCAGCTTTCAGGTAATATCGTTGGGTACAACCACCGGGTTTGCTACCACAGATACAGCAGCGTGGCCAATATTCACACAAGTTATATTGCTATACTTTACAATTCAATGCGCTATGACGGGGTCAACATCAGGTGGGTTAAAATTCGATCGTATCTTCATATTCTTCAAGCTTTTGGGTAAGCAAATAAAATTGCTTAAACACCCTAACGGAGTATTCGTAGCAAAAATAGGCTCAAAAAAAATAGATGAAAAGCTTGAACAGCAAACCTTAGTATTCATCGTATTGTATTTTACAACATTTTTTGCCACCACAGTACTACTAACTGCATTCGATATAGACGGCATGACTGCATTTTCGGCCTCGGTAGCTACCATAGGAAATGTGGGTCCGGGTTTTGAAGGCGTTAGCTCATTGGGTAATTATGCCGAACTACCCTCCATGGCCAAGTTTATACTCACAATCAACATGTTACTCGGACGGCTAGAAATATTCAACATTCTGGCTTTAATCATGATTAAAAAATAGTCAATTTAAAGTCAATAAAAACGTATTTTTATTTTGGTAAATAAAAAAATCGCTCTATATTTGCATCCGCAATCACGAAATTGTTCATTGAAATAAGCGAGAATAGCTCAGTTGGTAGAGCACGACCTTGCCAAGGTCGGGGTCGCGAGTTCGAGTCTCGTTTCTCGCTCTTAGTAATTACAAACGACAAAAAAGTTGTTTCTCGCATAACAAAACAAAAAACATTTGGGGAGATACCAAAGTGGCCAACTGGGGCAGACTGTAAATCTGCTGGCGTACGCCTTCGGAGGTTCGAATCCTTCTCTCCCCACTTAATTTTTTTCATCAATATCACAAGCGGGAGTAGCTCAGCTGATAGAGCATCAGCCTTCCAAGCTGAGGGTCGCGAGTTTGAATCTCGTCTCCCGCTCAAAAAAAAGCGACGCATGCAATGTGTCGCTTTTTTTGCTCTTTAATATGTTGAGATTAACTATTCTCAATCCTTTGGGGGAGATACCAAAGTGGCCAACTGGGGCAGACTGTAAATCTGCTGGCGTAC
>JAWOEM010000469.1:0-6249 GCA_046482785.1 Salinivirgaceae bacterium | reverse complement strand
GCCGGCTACCTGGGAAGCCTGTTGACCGACCGGGCCCGGCAGGCAGGCTGTGCCCACCCATCCGTTGCCGTCACCATCGAGGATGCCAGTGCCCCCTCGGCCGACGGCACCCCCGTATTTATTGCCCGTACGGTAGCTGGCCATGCCACCGGGGCCCCCACCAGCACCCCTTCATGAGCGACCCGCCTGGATGTCCTCCAGTTCCGCCCAGCGCTCCATGCAGTCCTCTATCTCCTCCGTCAGTTGCGCCAATCGATTCTGACTACGCGCAATCTCTTCCGGCGGCAACTGGTAGAAGGCGGCATCCTGCTGCGCATCCAGCCGTCTCGCCTGCTCGGTCTCCAGCGCATGGATGTGAGCCTCCATCGTTTCAAGCTCCCGAAACTCACGATTGGTCAGTTTGCGGCCGCGGACCGGTTTGATCGCCGCCTGGGCCCCTTTGGTGGCGTCCGGTGTGGCTGTCACAGGTTTTGTTTGAATATTGACTAATATAATTATTATTGCTACTATTTTGGTATACATACACTTGATTTTCGTACACGCTGGAAATGTATGCTCCCTGGGTTTCCGGATCGAAATAGCAGAAACCGCCATCGCCCCCGCTTACCATCACATCGGGCGATAATGGTTGGCCATTATAAAGCAAAGAGCCATTGTCTTGCAGTCCACCAAGTGCAGCGTCATCGCCCACAAACGGACTAATTTTTCCGCTGTAAAACTGCAATGTATTGAATTCCTTATTATGATCGCCAAAAGCGGTAGAACCACCGGCATTGGAGGTGTAAAACACTCCGCCATCGGTTGCAAAAACGGCAACATCTGATGAACCGGGCATGTATTTCACTACGTGCTGATCGGCATGCGCATAAGTATCTCCACCACCGTAGTACATCATAGCCCAGTCGCTATATTTGCTCCACGACTGCCCTCCATCGTCTGATCGATGCAAGTCTAAGCCGCCAACCCACAGTTTGTCTGGATTATTCGGATCCACGCCAATGGTTAGTGCGTGCCATGCCAGGTATGCCCATTGGTTTCCTCCGCCTGAAGGAATATTTACTTCTTCCCAACTGGCTCCCCCATCGTTGGTGCGAATAAGGTATTTTCCTTCCCAGGTAGGAAAACCCAAAGAAGTAGAAGCCGCGCTACCGGCAGCAAAAACGGCATAAACCACATTGCCATCGGAAGGCGCAGATGCAAGTTTTACCCTTCCTTTCAAATTAAATTCCGAGGCATTGGAAATAACATCGGCAATATTAGTATATCGTGTCCATGTTCCCGCATCGCCGCTTTCGCTGATAAAGATTTCACTGCCTTTATCTCCCGAAAGATCATTCATTGTACCCGCAAAAATTTGTCCGGTCGAGGTAATTTCAATATCGCTTACCGGCGAAACTCCTGTTCCATCGGTTTCGGGCAGCACCTGTTCCCAGGTTTCGCCACCATCTGTTGAGCGGAACAAACCATTTGAAGGTGCAGATTCGTGCGCTTGTCCCATATAAGCACCAGAGGTAACTCCGGCATAAATAACCGAGTTGCCGTCGTTATTATGCACAGCTACATCGGTTACATAATAGAAATCGGACGTAGCCTCAAGCAGTTCCCATGTGGTGCCACCATCGGCACTTTTCATAATTCCGGTTCCCCGACCACCCGACTCGCGGTAAGTAATTACGGCCGTTTCGGCTTCGCCCGTTCCCACATACATGGTTTGGGTATTGTTCGGATCAAACGCAATGGACGATACGGCTAAACTAGGCCAAAAATCGTCGGCCACTTGCCAGGGCGAATTGGCATCATGAATATTCTCGTTGTACCACAGTCCTCCGCTTACACTACCTGCCCAAACTGTATTCAGTTCCTCATCATTCGGATCCCAGGCCAGCGCACGAGTACGCCCTCCCATAACGGTGGGAATTTGCTCCCAGCCCAAACTTTCAGCTCTGCCGAACTGGTAATTACTTAATTTTTCCTGAACCGCATACAAACGTTCAACCGGCACTCTTCGCACAATGGGATCGACCGTTTGAATATAATCTTTAAATGCCGCCACATCAGGCTTATCGGGACTAGCATTGACCAACTCGCTCATTCGTTTGTATTCATTACTTACAAAATCTTTAAACCCTTTATCGGGTCGTAAAAGAAATACAACCAGGGCAATTAAAGCCACTGGAATTAAGACTAAAAATAATTTTCTCATAGCGTAATTTTTAATATTGTATTGGTTTAAATATTTTTTGCACTCACAATAAAACAATTGAAAAACAATTGCTCACCCATAATGGTGATTTTCTGATGTTGAAACCCTATTCTACGAAATAAGAACCAATCACAAATTCACTTAACAAAATAGAATGTGGCCTACATCATCACAAAAATAATAAAATACTTTAAACCAATGAGATATAGGAAAAATAAAATCAGATATTGAAATTCGGCATCTACGAAAGTGCTCATTTCATAACACAGAATCGCTGCAACCATTGGAAACAGTAATAACCCAAAATCCGCAAGAAAAAGCAATGAAAACCGCTGTAATCTGACAAAAGAAAGAATATATGTATCATACAAAATTGAACATCCATAAAAAAACAGGTAAAAACACTTGCAAATGTGAAAAAATTGTTAAATTTACTTATCTAACAATCACCATACAAACAAGCACACCCAACCTTTAGTGTTAATATACAAACAGTTAGATGCAAAAACAATAATAACAATTTCGTAACCATATTATCCATTATAAAAAATGCTCACTAATTAATTTTGAATCAAATTTTTTAATTAAAAAAATGCAACATGAGAAAACAATTAACACTACTACTAATGCTGCTAATGAGTGCAGGATTAAGTGCACAGGTAGCCATTACGGGCTTTGTAAAAGATGAAAGCACCGGCGAACCATTAATTGGAGCCACAATTTTTGTAGAGGAAACCAGCGAAGGAACCTTTACGTTGCTAAATGGCGAGTTTGACATGCCGGTAGAGCCGGGCGATTACACGCTGCGGTTCAGTTACATTGGATACAATAGTATTACAAAAAAGGTTAGCGTTCAGGGTGTAAAAGACATGGGCGTAGTGAAACTAAAAAACGATGCTGTTGGTCTGAACGAAGTAAGAATTGTATCCGACGTTGCTATTGGCCGCGAAACACCTGTGGCTGTATCAACCATTTCGCCACGGAAAATAACCGAAAAATTGGGCAATCAGGAGTTTCCAGAAATCATGAAATCGACTCCAAGTGTGTACGCTACCAAGTCGGGTGGTGGTTTTGGCGATTCGCGCATCAATATTCGCGGATTTGATGCACGCAATACAGCAACACTCATTAATGGAGTGCCTGTAAATGACATGGAAAACGGATGGGTGTATTGGTCGAACTGGGCAGGACTTGCAGATGTTACCCGAAGCATGCAAATACAGCGTGGATTGGGAGCTTCGAAGCTAGCCCTCCCTTCGCTAGGTGGAACCATCAACATTTTGACCAAAACAACCGACGCTACAAAAGGCGGCAACCTTTCATTTGCTGCAGGAAATGATGCTTACACAAAATACGGTGCTACATTTTCTACTGGTTTGAGCGACAAAGGTTGGGCATCAAGTATTGCGCTATCGAAAACAACCGGCGACGGCTACGTAGATGGTACTCAATTTGAATCTTACTCCTACTATGTTTCCGTTTCAAAACGGATAAATGAAAGTAATTCTATTTCGCTTTCAATATTTGGCGCACCCCAGGAACACGGGCAGAGACGCACAATGCACAACATTGAAACGTATCAAAACAATAAAAGCGGCATTAAGTATAATAGCGACTGGGGTTACAAAGGCGGCGAAATTTATTACTTGAATAAAAACTTCTATCACAAACCTCAGGCTATTTTGAACTATTTTTGGACTATTGACGAAAAGTCGAACCTAATGACAGCCGCCTACGCATCAATTGGCGAAGGTGGAGGAACCGGAGGGTTTGGAAATACCTCTAAATTTAGCGGGGACTATTTACGCGACGGACAAATTCATTTTGATCGTATTGTAGACGAAAATATTGCATTGGCAAATGCTGGTGCAGAAACCATTATGCGTGCCTCAATGAACAACCACGCGTGGTACGGAATCCTATCAAACTACCAAAACGATATTACCGAAGAAATTAAACTATCGGCCGGTATCGACGGTCGCTATTACAAAGGAGAGCACTACCGAGAAGTGAGCGATTTACTGGGAGGACAATTTTTTATCGACAACTCAGATTTAAATAAACCTGTAAAAGTTGTAAAAGCAGGCGATAAAATTGGTTACCACAACGATGGACTCGTTTCTTGGGGAGGATCGTATGTAACTGGCGAATACGTTAGCGGCAATTTATCGGCATTCCTATCGGGTTCGGCCTCCATTAAGAGCTACAAACGAATCGATTATTTCAACTACTTTTCAGACGATTTAATCGACCAGATTAACAACAATGAAGACATTAGAAACCAATATGAAGAAGCCATTGACGACGAGGTCGACTTTAACCGTGCAATGGAAGGCAGAGAAACCGACTGGCAGAGTTTCTTTGGATACGTATTGAAAGGTGGGGCCAACTACAACATTACAGAAACCATGAACGTATACCTTAATACCGGGTATTTCGAAAGGCAACCCGATTTCGATGCTATTTTCCTAAATTACGTGAACAACATAAATGAAGATGCTGTAAACGAAAAAGTATTAAGCTTTGAATTGGGTTACGGATATCAAACAAAATACGTTAAAGCTCAGGCCAACATTTACCATACACAATGGCAAGACAAAACTTTTACACGATCGTTCCCGAACCCGGACGATGATGGCGCAACTTATATAAATGCTAATATACTGGGTGTAGAAGCTATTCACCAAGGACTGGAAGTAGAAGCTACCATTAAACCTATCAAAAACTTACAAATTGATCTAATGGCATCGGTTGGAAACTGGCGTTGGGGAAACAATATTGAGAATGTGTACTTAACAGATGATAATCAAAATAATATTGACACAGTTAACGTGCTCATCAAAGATGTACGTGTTGGTGATGCAGCCCAAACCACACTCTTTGTGGGGGCTTCTTATGAGCTAATTCCAAATTTAAAAGTTGGTATGGATTTGTACCATTATGACAATATTTTTGCAAGTTTCGATCCAACCGATCGCGATGCGAAAAGTCAAATAGACGGAAAAAACCCTGATTCATGGAAACTTCCTAATTATCAGCTACTCGATGCCAATATTAGTTACGACTTCGACTTTGGAAACCTGAAAGCCATATTGTACGGTAAGTTCAATAATATTTTAGATACCGAATACGTGGCCGAAGCTCAGGACGGCTCAAACCACGATTGGAACACCGCCCGCGTGTACTACGGATGGGGACGTTCATGGTCTATGGGAGTAAAAATTAACTTTTAATGAATAAATAATGAATACTATGAAAAATATATTAAAACTTTTAGCAATTGGATTTTTTGCATTCGGAGTAAGTGCATGTGACCCAATGGATGATGTTTACGACGATTTGCCAAATAATGATGCTGACATTCTTGAAAACCTTAATAAAGTACCTGCAGTAGCAAACTATACTTTGGCAGATGTAGATTACGAATACTCGAGTAACGACAGTATTGCCAATAACAAGTATTTTTTCGAAGAGGCTCCGGCAACCGAATACCTTGCAGAAATTATTAATGAGATATTTTTGGCAGATGTTGGCGCAGAAACAAGCGTTACCTACAATTACCATTATCCGCTAGACACAGTAACCAAAGAATATGAACATTACGAAGTTGATTCTTCCGAATATGGTAATTCATACTATAACTTTAGTAACCACAGTAAACTGTATGATCTTTTGAAAACCAAATACCCCAATGCAAAGCGTGCCGATTTAGCCGAATTGACCTATGCATGGCGCAGCGGTGGAACAACTGATACGGTAACCAGCACATTTGCCTGTCTGGAACCGGACGAGTGGACAATTACGTACAAGCTTGCCAGCGACGATTACCTGAATATGGAACAAAACTACCCAAACTTTAGTAACACCGACGATCCAAAACGGTACGTTCCTATATTTATAGAGACGCTTAGCGAATACCAATATGCATATCTGCGTTACGGGCGCACGGTGCATTCGCTGTGCAAGCTGCTGGGGCTCTTCGAGCAGGTACAGTTCGTGCTGGTGTCACCCGCCGAGCTGCGCATGCCTGCGGAGATTGTCGAAAC
>JAWOEM010000468.1:0-2750 GCA_046482785.1 Salinivirgaceae bacterium | reverse complement strand
TTATATCAGCGATATCGGTGGTCCATCGGCCAACATGTACAAAATGCAGGGCAACGACCTCGAAATTTGCAAAAAATGCAAACGCCCATCGTGCATCGACCCCAATATTTGTAAAAACCTCGACACGTCGCATCTTGCACTATCTGAAATATATGAAATTGCTAACCGGCACCCGCGTATAAAAAAAGCATTTATTGGCAGTGGGATACGCTACGACCTTATTTTCTCAAAGGGACAGGACACGCCCGAAAACCTTGAATATATGCGGAGTGTTATCCACAACCATGTTTCAGGGCGCTTAAAAGTAGCACCTGAACACACCAGCGATAATGTATTGAAAATAATGCGAAAACCTTCGTTTGGATTTTTTAAGAAATTATACAAATTTTTCAACGAAGAGAACAAAAAAGCGGGGCTCAAACAACAACTTATCCCCTACTTCATTTCGAGCCACCCGGGCAGCCACAAAAAAGATATGGCCAAACTGATGCTCGAAACCAAAGCCATGGATTTCAAACTGGAGCAGGTGCAGGATTTCACACCCACCCCGATGACCGTTGCCACGGTAATTTATTATTCGGGGGTACACCCTTACACGCTGGAACCTGTTTACACGGCCCGCACCAAGCACGAGAAACTTGAACAGCGTAAATTCTTTTTTTGGTACAAACCCGAATACCGGAACCAGATCCGTAAAGAGCTTCAACAAATGGGGCTGACCGAAGAACGGCCTATACCAAAGAAGAAGAAAAGAAAGTAAATAACTAGCATTCGACGATATTTTGTTTCAGGCAAGATGAAATTCATACTTTATGCATATCCTATTCAGCATGAAAGCAGTTGAAAGCTATAGAAAGCTATGGAAAGCAATTGTTTTCAACTGTATTCAATTGCGTCCTATTGTTTTCGATGGGTTACCAAAACTCAATTATAAAACATTATAGAGATGCATATCTTTAATTTATACTAAAATGAAAAAAACGGGCAGTAAGATTCAACCACTGCCCGTTTTTTTCAGCATTGTGACAAACTAAATATTGCAATAATTCTGTACTCTGTCACCTTCGGGTTTATTGGGGCTTTGCCCCTAAAACCCACTAACTTCTTTGTTCCCGATACGTTCGTAGCTCACTTCGGGATTAGTTCGACTAAAATTATTGATTTATTTTTTTGCCACGAATTCACGAATAACTTGTTATTCGATTTAGTGTAAATCAACAAAGTCAAATGCCTAATAATGCACTATATTTCAAAATGATTCAATAAAATAATCATAAGAAACACGAATTATGGATTCTTTGAATCCTTTTTAATTCGTGAATTCGTGGCTAACGAATCAGCAGTAAGTCTCACTCAACTTAATACAAAAACCCAGGAAAATTCCGATAGCTTCTATCGCGGACTAGTCAAAAAGAAGACCCCTCTCTCCGAAAAGTCAAGTCAGGCTAAGCAGGTAAGAAAAATTTTGAACGCGGCTTTTTCTGGCTGAACAATTATTTGATTTTACTATAAGTTGCACCAAAACCAACATTTTGGCAGGTTCAAAATCTTTAAACGTAAACGCCCTGCAAAGCCTGACTAAACTTTCCGGATTGACTACGTCTATTTTCAATTGACGCCGTCAATCTTCAAATTCACCCACACGCCTGCCAGCATTTTTGACGGTCACCCCGCATTTTCGCTTCCGCGAAAGTGGGCGGATTGCTTCCAATTAACGGCAGAACTAAAAACAAGATTTCAGTGTTTTTCACTAAAATCCATTTTGCAGGAAGTTAGCTTTTTAATGTAGTATCGCTCGCAAACGATGTGGGCAGGCCGTAAAAATACAGCGGCAACATTTGTTCTAAGTTACAGATCATACGAAATGATTATTTCGTCTCTAAATAGTATGGGAAACAGGAAAAAGAAGAAGAAAAGAAAGTAATTTAAAAAACGGGCAGTAGATTCAACCACTGCCCGTTTTTTATATGATATAATTTATTGCCTTTCTTTTATTGTAGCAAGAAGCTTAGCAAAATACCGGCTCCAACTGCTGAGCCAATCACACCCGAAACGTTTGGTGCCATGGCATGCATCAGCAAGTGGTTACTGGTATCGTATTTAATACCTTCCTGTTGAACCACCCTTGCACTATCGGGCACGGCCGATACACCGGCAGCTCCAATCATCGGGTTAATCTTATTATTCCCTTTCAGGAACATGTTCATGATGCGGGCAAATATCAAACCTCCGGCAGTGGCCACCATAAACGACAAGGCACCTAATCCGAAAATTTTCAGGGAATCAACCGTCAGGAAAACATTTGCCTGCGTTGATGCCCCAACAGTAACACCAAGTAAAATGGTGATAATGTTGATAAGTGAATTACGTGCGGTATCAGCCAGACGCTCGGTTACACCCGATTCTTTAAGAATATTTCCAAAGAATAACATACCCAGTAGTGGCAATGCTGTAGGCGCAATAAATAGTGTCAAAAGCAAACCAATAATCGGGAACAGGATTTTTTCAACTTTAGAAACAGCACGTGGCGGTTTCATTCTTATTGTACGTTCTTTTTTAGGAACAATCATCCTGATAATAGGTGGCTGGATAACAGGCACCAGTGCCATATACGAGTAGGCTGCAATAGCAATTGCCACCATAAGGTGAGACGCCAGTTTTGCCGACAAGAAAATTGCGGTTGGACCATCGGCACCACCAATGATACCAATAGCACCCGCTTCGTTAGGAGCAAAACCTAAAGCCGTAGC
>JAWOEM010000450.1:0-9136 GCA_046482785.1 Salinivirgaceae bacterium | reverse complement strand
CTTTCAGCTGATTATGTGCCATAAGCACCATGAGCAGTGCGCGGGCATTGTCATCGAGGCAATAGCCTTCTTTTAAATTTGGGATGCCAAATTTTGCATGTTGAATAATACCGGTGTCGTCGGTTAACCGATTAATATGGGTAAGGGAAAACGGAGGCATAATGAGCAAGTCAAATAGTGTTTCTTTCCGTTTGGATTTTGCCATGCCATTTTGAGCTATTGTTTTAGCCAGCTGTGTGTATTTTTCGCCGGTTTTTGGCCACGTAATTTTCTTTCCATAGCTTAATGCCTTTTCCTTAATGGCTGCAAGTGTTTTCGGATTATCAAGGAGTTCGGTCAGAAGGGTTGCAAGGGCTTTTTCGTCATTAAAATCGAAAAACCGTCCCCGGCCATCGGCTAGTAATTCCTGAGCGTGCCAGTACGGCGTCGAAATTGCTGCGGTACCCACTCCAACTGCATACGAAAGTGTACCACTGGTAATTTGGGCTTCGTTCAAATACGGTGTAATGTAGATGTCGGCAGCCGATAGGTATTTGAAAAGGTTTTCAACTTCGATAAACTCGTTGAGGAACACCACGTGTTTCTCCAATCCCAAATTTTTAACCATGCGCATCAAAAATATGCGGTATTCCTCACCCGAGTGTCTCAGTACGTTTGGATGTGTTTTTCCCTGTACAATATAAATAACATCGGGGTGTTTTTTTACCACCTCGGGCAAAGCTTTTATTACCGTTTCAATGCCTTTATTGCGACCAATAAACCCAAACGTAAACAGTACTTTCTTGTGTTCAAGTTTAAATTCTTTTTTCGATTTTTCTGAGTTGTAATGTAAGTCCGGTACACCGTGCTCAATAAACGCGATTTTCTCTGCAGGCACATCGTAAATGTCTTTCAAAAAGCTGATGGCTTTATTGCTCATCACCACAATTTTTTGCGCCATGCCGCATATTTGCTGTAAAACCGCCTTCTGGTTGTACGATGGGCTTTTGAGTATTGTGTGAAGGGTTACGATAAATGGAATATCTAACCGGTATAATAACGGTAGAATGTTTACCCCATCTTGCCCGCCAAAAATGCCAAACTCATGTTCTAAAATGCAAACATCGGCGCCACTTAAGTTTATAAATTTAGCAGCCTTAATATAATCTTCAAGCTGCTCTTGGTTAATGGTTGTTTTTACCTCTTCGGGGTAGGCGTATTGAGTGTTGAAATCGTTTAGCGCTACTACAAAACCATTATGTTGGGGTGCGGTTACTTTGTCTTTAATAATTACAGAATTATAAAGATCTCTGGTAAAAGTACCAATGCCACATTGTCTTGGCGGATATGTTCCGATAAATGCAATTTTCATAAGCGTCCTATATTTCCCCCTTTTTATTCTTCTCGGCGCGTTTGGCCTCTTTGGCTGCCCGTTTCTCTTTCAGGTTTTTTTGTGGAACCTTTTTATTATTCTTTTTAACTTCTTTTTCTTTTGACATGATTATGTATTTTAAATTGTTAGTAACTAGATACTGTCTATGTTTAGTTCAGAATGTTCGAGATCAAAGCCTGTCCCGCATTTTACCGGGAGCGTGTGAGAATTTAATACCGCAGAAAATCGGATTTATTGACGAACACTAACTAGTTGTTTGATTTTATGAGATGTTGATTCAGTTTGTCCTGTAATTTCCTTAGAAAATTCATTCAATAGTGCGCTTCGCCTGGTTTTCAAATTACTAAACGCTGAAAATCAGCTTTGCCCCGAACCCTAAAGGGTGGCTGATTTTCAGCTACTTACTTCCGTCGACTGGCGGATAGGGGCAAAAAAGTAGCTGAAAATTATATAATACCCTTTTTATACCGGACTCATTACAATCCCTAAATGTCCGCTAAACTGTGGCTAAACAAAAGCGGTTTCGTAACCAGATTTTATAATTGTTGAAATCATTTTAAACCGCTCATTTGCTTTTACATTGTGCGATGTGTGTGCCGGAATTATTAATCCCTCACCGGTTATTAAAAAATGCGATTTTATATCGATAACCACCTCAGCCTCACCTTCAATAATCTGGATAAACGTATCAAAAGGCGATGTTTTTTCGGTTAGTGCCTCCCCTGTGTCAATTGCTATTACACTTACATTGCCGGTGGTCTTTCTAATAATTGTTTTCGTAACCACTGAATTAGGGATGTACTCCACAATTTCAATTAGAATGTGTGCTATTGATTTTTCCATCTCCATAAGAATACCCATTAATTTATTAGCATAAAGATACGCAGGCATTCCGACTACCATGTTACATAATTGAAGGATTTATTTACATTATTCACAGATTATCGATTGAGTCTCGCCTCTTGTTTTTAAGTGCCTTAAAGTGAGAGGGCGTTAGTCCGGTAATTTTCTTAAATTGATTAGATAAATGTGCAACACTACTGTAGTGCATTTTATATGCAATTTCAGACAGGTTTAACTCATCGTAAACAATTAGTTCTTTTACTTTTTCAATTTTATGTTTTAAATAAAATTTTTCTATTGAAGTGCCTTTAATTTCAGTAAATAAATTGGTTAGGTATGTGTAATCGTAGTTCAATTTTTCACATAGAAAGTCCGATAAATTTACTTTGATCTGGTCATCGGTGTAGTGTACTAATTCAATGATGGTGTTCGTAATTTTTTCAACAAGAATCTTTTTTCTATTGCTCATTAGTTCGAGCCCTGCTTTCTTTAAGTTTGTATCGAATGCCTTCAATGTTTCTTCAGATATCTGTCCAACAATACTAGCCTCGCCAATTTTCACATAATGAAATTTCAAACCAAGCTTTTCAAGTTCACTTTTAACTACCATTTGGCAGCGCAAACAGACCATATTTTTAATGTATATTTTCATTCATTTTTAGGATAAACGAATCCCTTTTCAAAAGCCAATTGTACCTCATTTATACTTGCCGGCTTTTTATCCTGAACCCATAAACGTAAAGTTAAGACAAATTTATGAATATGTACATCTATTCATGTGATTATTTTTATATTTTCTTTTGCAACATTTGTTTTAAAAGTGCTGAAATTTATATGCTGCAATGTTCGAATAATTAGTTTTATGTTATTGGTAATAAAACGATAATGTATAATAAGGTGTTTTGTCGAAAGCGGCGTTAATATTACTGATAAACAATTTTATTTTTGTTGAATTTGTATTGATATAATAAAAAGCAATCCCGTTTTAGGATGTGCAGTTGTACTAAGTTTCTGAAGTTTTGCTTCTGTCAAATTATTGATTTTGAGCAAAATGTTTATAGGCGCCATCTTTTTTTCCTCACCTTTCGCCGATGAGTGCCATGCTACTTCTGATTGGGCATTTCATACGCAGCAAATTATACTTCTACCATTTTTGTTACCCAAAACCGAACCTAACAACTTTGGCTCATTTTTAGGTTAATCCAGACTTAGAAAATCATCTGTTTGGACGAAGTATTGAGAACAAACAGGATGATTTCCTTAGGCCAACCGAGTTAGGTTTAGCCTGACGAGCACAATGCAGTTAATTCCCAAGAATACAGCGGGTTTTATTAATTTTTCTTGCAATTTTGGATAATACAGGAATTTTGAATTGAATTAAGGTCGTAGGACTGAAATTATGATAGATGATTGGTATGGAAACTCAACGACTTTGAGTTTCGCAAGCCTTGAAAATGAAGTTTATTCACTGAACACCTCGACTTTACGGAAAGGATCTATTTAGGGGTAGGGTAAATTTAAAATGGCTGCCTTTTCCAATTTGGCTGTCAGCCCAAATTTTTCCATGGTGTTTGTCAATAAACTCCTTACAAAGCAACAAGCCAAAGCCTGTTCCCTGTTCGCCATTTGTTCCTTTTTTCGACTTGGTTTTCCCTACTTTAAACAAAGAGTTGATTGTTTCAGGGGGCATTCCGGCGCCGGTATCGGATATCCCAACCTGAAGGTTTCCTTCGGTTTTGTTGGCTGTAATAAAAACTGTTCCGTGTTCGTATGTGAATTTTATAGCATTGCTTACAAGATTGCGAATTACCGTCTTAATCATTTCGCTGTCTATATGAGCTTCAATGTCTTGGGGTACATTCATTTTAATGGTAATGTGTTTTGCTTTGGCTGTGTCGTTCAGAAGCATTACTGTTTCGTAAGCTATATTGTAAATGCTTGTTTTGGTTACACTAAGCTCTGTTTTGCCTCCCTGAATTCTAGACCATTCGAGTAAGTTGTCTAAAAGGTTATATGTGTGTTTCGATGTTTCGTGTATTGCTCTTAAATGGCCTTTTAGCGTCTCTCTATCGTAGCGTTCAAATTTGTTGACTAACAATTCAGAAAATCCTAATAATGTTGTAAATGGATTTCTTAGGTCGTGCCCCAAAATGGAAATAAATTGGTCTTTTGTGGCATTGGCCTGTTGCAACTCTTCGTTGGTTTTATGTAGTTGATGTAGTGTGGACTCAAGTTTATGTTTTTCTTTTATCAGTTCACGCTGAAGGTTGTTGATTTCACGGTTTAGTTAGTGCATTGTCGCGTTTTGCTCAAGCAGTTGTACCGCATTTACACCTCCAACAATAAGCAAGTTGTCTTCTTTCTTGTAGATCTGAGCCCAAATGGAAGTGTTTACCGAAAAATAGTCGCCAAGAGTAAGAAATCCTTCAAAGATTAGCGTTTCGGAATTGTTTGATAGTAATAACTTATCGAATGTTGGATTAATAAAACTATCAATGGGGTCGCCTCTGAAAAGAGCCGACATTGAATTGTTTGCAAAAAGCAATTCCTTGTTCGTGGAAAAAACGGCTATACAAAAGGTTTCGTTTTTTAGTAAAGCAGAGTTAATTTCGTTTGTCCACCCAGATAGTATATGCGATATATCTTTATCTTGCATAGGTTAGTGTAGCGAATTAGGAACTTCGAGTTTTTCATCAGATACCTTCACAAAAATCGGTATATTTACCTGCATCCACTCATAATAAGGATAAACCTCGGCATAACACTTTGCTGAAAGTACATCTTTTATTACTGTATGCCAGGTGTTTAATTGTGCAGCCCAGTAATTGGTTGTAAATCCGTGACTGCGGTAAGCTCTGAATACCCATAAAATTGTATCGACCATTACCTCGGGATTGTAATTTTTTAAAATCGAGCTGATAAACCTTACATGATTGGAGTGGTTATCTTTCATCATCTCGATATTGTGTTCACCCACAAGGTTTTGTATGTCGGGCCTTTTCGTTATTGCGGAGTTCATTGCAGTTGTAAGTTGTTCTGCTTTCAGATGATACTCATTTGCAGTTTCGGGAGCGACCTGCATTAGTTGCTTGGCCGAGGCTAGAAGGTTTTTTTTATCCATTTTGGTTTAATTTTTTGATGTATGAATCTGTACTGTTTAAATCGGGTAGGTATGTTACATTTTCATATTTTAATATAACATCGCGACCCCCATGGCGAAATGCTTGGCCGCCCACTAAAATCGGCAGATTAGTCAACTCTTTTCTAATGCTTTGTATCATACTCTCAAGTACAGGTAAATGAAAGTATATACTAAGCGAAATGGCAAGTATATCGGGTTTAGTGCTTTGAACAAATGCAATCAAATCTTTTGTTGGGGTGTCGGCGCCAAGAAAATGAGCGTTCCAGCCATTTAGTTCAAAAATATCGCTAATCATTTTTCCTCCAATTTGGTGAAATTCATTTTCAACGCAAGCTACAACCACTGTTTTGCTTATCTTTTCTTTTGCAGTTATACTTGAATAGAGTTCATTTAAAAGGGCTTCGACTATTGCAGATGCCAAGTGCTCAGTAGCTACGCTAATTTTATTGTACTCCCAAAGTTCGCCAATATCATATAGTGCATTTTTGATTATATTCTCGTATAATTGATTGATTGATGCTTTTTCTTTCATGTATTTTTGCGCAAATTCTGAACACCGCAACCGATCCCCTGAAATTAGGATGTTTAAAAAATCCTGATGCGCCCCCCTCTGTATGCTATTTCTCATTCTCTATTAATTAAAAAAAATCAAGCTGAAAATATAACTTCTTTTGGGTATATCAAAGCGTAAAATATACCGAAATGCATTATTTGTAAATTTATTTTTGAATACCATATCGCCTCACCTCTGACGGATGTAAAAAAGTTGCCAACGACAATTGAATTTGCGAATGAAATCAATTTCTGAATCCATTTGCCAAAATAGAATTTCTAATGGCGAGCTTAATTGGTGCGATGGGGCTTTTTGAGGTTGGGAGGTGCGGGAAAGTGGTAATTTTTAGACACTTTCTCTTTCGCTTCGGTAGGACAAAACCAAATTTTTGTTTAACTTGTTCATGTATTAATGATTGAGTTTGGTATAAAAGGGTTTTATATGGTTTTCGGCCACTTTTTGATCTATATCCGCCAGTTGGCGGAAGTAAGTGGTTGAAAATCACTCTCTCTCTTTATGGTGGGGAAAGCTGATTTTCAGCATTTAGTAATTTGAAAACTTTTTTAGACCGGCCTCGTGGTTGTACCCGAAAAACGTAAAAGTGTAAACGGAACATAAAAATAATGCACATGGAAAAATCGGAACTCGGAAATAGCACTATTCGTTCATCGCGATTAATATACGGATGCATGCGAGTGGTTGGTGATAATTCGAAGCTGGACAGGGAAAAGGGCAAAAATGCTATTCGAACTGCCGTTGATGAAGGTTTTAACCATTTTGATCATGCGGATATTTATGCCGCAGGGCAAAGTGAATTATTATTCTCAGAAGTGCTTACCGAAGCACCACAACTCAGAGATCAAATTATTATTACAAGCAAATGTGGGATTCGACTAAAGGGTGATTCGCATGAAAATGCCCCGAAACGATACGATTTTTCTGAACATTACATCACCGCAAGCGTCGAAGGGTCGCTTATGCGATTGAAAACCGATTATTTGGATGTTTTGCTGTTGCACCGACCCGATTTTCTGATGAATCCGAAAGAAGTGGCCAACGTTTTTCAAAAACTACACAAAGAAGGCAAAGTAAAACACTTTGGCGTGAGTAACTTTAGTCCCTCGCAAGTTCGGTTATTGCAGTCGCACCTCAGCATGCCTTTAATCGTCAATCAGGTTGAAATAAATATACATAACACCGATGCTTTTACAAACGGAATCCTCGATCAATGTCAGGAGCTGAATATCAGCCCGCAGGCATGGAGCCCATTATCGGGAGCGGCCTATGAGCAATCAACGAATACGTTGTCGCCTAAAATTAAAAACGGCATCGAAAAAGAGCTTTGCACCCAATCAGAAAAGTACCGGATCGAAAAATGGGTTGTGGTGCTCGCTTGGCTTTTGAAGCATCCTGCAACTATTTTTCCGGTTATTGGAACAACCAATTCGGATCGCATAAAAACGGCAAAGCAGGCCTTGAATATCGACTACCAACGGGAAGATTGGTATCGGCTATGGGAGGCTCGAAACGGACAAGCGGTTCAGTAAATTGGAGGTTGTATTTTATAAATTGCAAAATGAAAGTAATTACGTCTTGTCAAAACATTTCAAACAGTAAAAGTGTATGAATAAAGTGGGTAGTATCAAAGACAGTCAGAAACCCTATGCATAAACGAATTTTAAAATCAGAAAAAGATAAAAGTGTACTATGAAAAAAGACTCAACCAAAATTAGCAAATGCCCGGTTACCGGTGCAGGTGGAACCCATAGTTCCAGTGATGCAGCACAAAATCCGGGTTCCGGTACAGGTCGGTTAAACCTGGACATGTTGCGTCAGCATTCCGCATTGTCTAATCCCATGGGCAACGCATATAACTATGCTGAAGAATTCAGAAAACTGGATCTGAAGGCGGTGAAAAACGATATTGCCAATCTGATGACCGATTCCAAGGACTGGTGGCCGGCAGATTGGGGGCATTATGGCGGGCTTTTTATCCGCATGGCATGGCATAGCGCCGGAACGTACCGTGTGGCCGATGGCCGTGGGGGCGGGGGTACCGGCAATCAGCGGTTTTCGCCCATAAATAGTTGGCCCGATAATGTGAGCCTCGATAAAGCCAGACGATTGCTGTGGCCGGTGAAGCAAAAGTATGGGAAGCAAATTTCGTGGGCCGACCTGATGATTTTGGCCGGGAATGTTGCCCTGGAATCCATGGGATTTAAAACGTTTGGATTTGGCGGTGGACGCGAAGATGTGTGGGAGCCCGAAAAAGATATTAACTGGGGCCCCGAACACGAGTGGCTGGCCGACGAACGGCACGACGATGAAGGAAACCTCGAAGGCCGACTGGCTGCCGACCATATGGGGCTGATTTATGTAAACCCGGAAGGGCCTAACGGTGAACCCAACCCCTTGAAATCGGCCAAGTTTATTCGCCAGTCGTTTAAACGAATGGCTATGAACGATTATGAAACCGTAGCCCTTATTGCCGGTGGCCATACCTTTGGTAAAGTACACGGCGCTGCACCCGAAGATCACAACGGCCCCGACCCCGAAACTGCGCCCATCGAGGAGCAAGGACTCGGATGGAAAAATAACTATGGAACCGGTAAAGGAGCCCATACCATTACCAGCGGTCTCGAAGGGGCGTGGACAGAGAAACCCACCCAGTGGGATATGGGTTTCTTCGAAAATCTGTTCGAATACGAATGGGAACTGACCAAAAGCCCTGCCGGCAAACATCAGTGGACTCCCAAAGATGAGGCCGCTCAAAAGCTGGTGCCCGATGCCCACATTCCGGGAAAGAAAAATCCGCCCATGATGCTTACCACCGATCTTGCACTCAAAGCAGATCCGGAATACGAAAAAATATCCAAACACTTCTATAAAAATCCCGAAGAATTTGCCGATGCTTTTGCACGGGCATGGTTTAAACTGGTGCATCGCGATATGGGACCCAAAACACGGTACCTCGGCCCCGAAGTTCCACAGGAAGATTTGCTCTGGCAAGATCCAATTCCTGCGGTAAACCATGCATTAATCGATGAAAAAGATGCTGCAACCCTCAAAAAGAAGGTATTGGGAGCGGGGCTTACCATATCGCAATTGGTTGTTACCGCGTGGGCTTCGGCTTCTACTTTTCGTGGATCGGACAAGCGAGGTGGTGCCAATGGTGCGCGTGTGCGACTTGCTCCACAAAGAGATTGGGAGGTTAATAATCCCCAAC
>JAWOEM010000373.1:0-2555 GCA_046482785.1 Salinivirgaceae bacterium | reverse complement strand
CAACCAACATGCTGTTTACAATGTTGGAATAACCTTTTTTGTGTGCCCTGCGTTCCAAATTGTTCAACATTTTGGATTGAATGTCAACGCAGTGCACTATTCCTTTATTTCCAACCATGCTCGCCATGTACAAGCTGAAATATCCCATGGCACATCCATAATCGAGTACAGTCATGCCGGGCTTGACAAATGGAGCCAGTATTTTATCGGGGTTATGCTGGTATTTTCGTAGTGGGTTGATCATTGTGTACCCCAACCACCAGGGGCAAATGTTTTGCTGTGTTTCCATGGATATTGAAATATAGTTTGCTAATTCTGATTTGAAGATAGGTATTTGTCAAGTATTGTCATGTCGTTTTCAGAAAGCTTACCGTTTTTTGATTTAAGCGTTGGGAAAATTTGCTTGTCGGTTTTTCTGAGGTTCTTTGTCATATTCTTGAACATGCTGCCAGTTCTGAGCTTATAAGTTGCAAATAATGCAACCTTGGTAGTGTCTGCAATGGTTATGTTTTTAGCAAAATTGCTCCATGTTTTATCGGGCTTTTGTAAGAAAATCATTAGTCCCTGGGTCCAGCATCCCAGCAGGACGAAATCTGCATTTTGGAGCATGTTGTCTTTATATTCTTCAACAGGCACGCAAAGTGATTTGATGTTTTTGCTTTGAATATATGCACTTATATCTTCTGCATATTTTTTTGTATTACCTGTTTTGCTTTGATAGAAAATGACTGCGGTTTTCATGGTGTTAAATTTTATGGGTTATGTCTCAATAGACTTTTAATTGGCTTTTTTTCAAATTTTCTGTAAAATAATCGCGATTTCCTTTAAGGTAAAAACCATTGTCGATGTTATGGGGTTGTTTCTCGGTTAGTTGCAATATTGAATCGGTTAACTGTAGAAAGTGACAAGTAGTCATGAATATCTACTATATTTTCGGGGTGAGATGATATTTGTGCAGTGTGTAGATCATTGTGCCGCTCAATATTAATTGTTGGAAAGTTGGCTTAGTTTTTCCGGTAGAAACTGTATCATGTCGGCAAGCTGTAAAAAGTAATCAGTGCTCCAAATTTTCAATTCATTGGAATTCTTGATAAAAGGTACTACGTCTGCTTTTACTTTGTTGATATCTGTATTTTGTATTTTGGTTTTGAGTTGTTGAAGGACGTGTTCATTGGTAATCGTCTTTATGTCGATGTTTTCACTTTGGGCAATTCTCGCTCTTAAATGATTAAAATCGAGTGCCACATTATTCTTTACATACCATTCAAAATCGTACCAGTCGCGGCCTTTAACTCGACCTCGCCACTTTCGGTAAACAAATGCATGCATTTTCCCGGCATACAGTTTTGATAGCGTGAAGCAGCGTGTCATAAATGAAAACGGGTGTAACAGTATCTTGTTTTCACTGTTGAATTTTAGTGGAGGGTTTTTATCTACTTCGATTTTTATTTTAACAGTTCTCTCCGTTTGAAACTTTAAATTATAAATATCTGTATTGTCTTTTAGAAAAGCAGATTCAATATGGCTTTCAGTTTGTTTCTTTTTCTTGTCGATACTTATTTCGCGCCCCAGTGCCTTAAATTCTGAATAAATGGCATCAAAATAGTTTTCAAGATTAAACGAGTCATTTTTCTTGAGTAACGAAAAATCCATATCCTCTGAAAACCGTGGTAGTTTATGAAAAATCCTTAGGCAGGTTCCTCCGTAAAAAGCTGCATGATTAAAGAAACCACCACGGAAAAGGCCTGCCAGTGTAATTTGCTGCATCACCTCATGGATGGCATTCAGCTTTTCGTCTTTTGTGCGAATTTCGTACTTCGACAACATCTGGTCAAACATGTTACTCATTTTGTAAAACGTTTAGTAGATACCTCAATTCTCTTCTTTTTCGGCCATGTTCAATGCACTGTTCGATAATGCTGGTGTCTATGCGTTCGAGGTCGTCAAAATCCATGCGCATGTCGTCGAAAAGGTATTCGCGCATAGCTCGTTCCGATTGAATGCGCAAGCCCGAAGTGCATATAATCAAATCGCAAATGGCTTTTTCGGGGCCGGCCATCAAAAACGAATAATTTTCTTCTTCGTAAAGCATTTGTGTAATGCCAATGGGATAGTAGCTTTCGGGTACAGTTGTGTATTGAAATACACCAAGTGGAGTTTCTACTTGCCTCGAACGCCTGAATGTGGCCGAGCGAACCATGTGCACTCTTTCGGGAATAATGCCATGATAACTCAAGGCATTTTCGAACGAAACATACGACGGACCGTACAGGTGGTTGGCAATGAGTTCGCGCGAAAGGGTTTGCCCACTCAGTTCAGGCGCAACCACAAACAGCCCTCGCCTTAACCTGATTAGGTCGCCACGCCTGGCTAAACGGCTTATGCGGTCTGCCGGAGAGCGATATTCCCCAACCGAATCGGCCACCATGTCGGTGCTTATCGGAATGATGCCATATTCTCGAATTGAATTCATTTGCAATTAAATTTTCCACAAAGATAGTAAAATTTGTATGGAAAATCGACAGAAAGTCGAATAAGTAAGCAAAAAATGCTAT
>JAWOEM010000369.1:0-3195 GCA_046482785.1 Salinivirgaceae bacterium | reverse complement strand
CTTCCGCTGAATGTGTTGCCGGCTGCTTCGGCAAACTGTGCGTAGGGGACACTTAACAACTGGGAGGTTCCCATCACTGTGCCATTAACAGTGATTTGAATGAAATAATCATCAACGCTCCAGTCTACGGCGCTCAAATCGGCTTGACTTCCAATGTTCAGGTTAATGATGCCTTGCGCTGTGGTAGTTACTTCGTGTGATTCTGAGAATACGCTGCTACCACTGGTGCTACCCTGTAAAATGTCAATAGCTACGGTTACACTTTCATTGGCCATGATTGCACCGTCGCTGTCGCGCAAAACTGCCTGGTATTTGAATTGTTGTGGTGCCTGTGCCATGGCTGTGCTTATGGCTATGGCCAAAATGAGTAGGATTGTGGTGAGTTTTTTCATAGTATTTTGTTTTTTTGTATTGATTCATAATTTATTTTTTGGTTGCTCTAACCCTGAAAGGAGCAAAAATCATATGCAGCCAATGGGTTCGGATTGTAGAAACGATATTTAGTGAGAGCCTCGCTCGTAATCTTACTTACTGTTTGATTATTTTATGCGTGTTTTGGCCATTCACGTTCAACAGGTAAGTGCCGTTGGACAAGTACGAAAAGTCTATTTGTAGAGCTGTTTCGGTTATGTGTCCGGTTTTCACTACTTTTCCCTGTATATTAATAATGCGGTATTTGGCTCCCTGCACATCAGTTTCAATGGTAAGGTGATTTTGTACCGGGTTGGGGTACACGCTTACGCTGAGTCCCGTTTGTACGGGATCAGCAACGGACGTAACTGTTAAATTGCCTTGCTGAAAACCTTGTGTAAGTGTATGCTCTTCTGACGAGAATGTTTCCGTGAGTGTTTCCCCGAGGCTAAAACTCATTTGGTAGTTTGTGTTTGAAAATGTTTCTCCGGAAGTTGTAACAAGCTCTTGTGCTGAAATAAAATTCCCTCCTAAAAAAAGTGCGACGAGTAAAATCTTTCTCATAGTAGTGTTTTTTATTTCCAAAGCTAACCTTTTGTTGGGTACAATTCTGGTACATTTGGGTACAATTTAACTATTGTGTAAAACATTATATTACAATATATTAATCAGCTACAATTCAATTTATTCGCATAAAGGACGAAAAAATACTAGCCGTATTGATATTAAAAATGCATCTTTGCCTAAAACAATAAATTTATGTCTGGTTTTTTAGCTCAAATTATCTCTATGGCATCTTTTGGTATCAGCAATGCACTTTGGCGAAAGCCAATTGATAGAATGCGTGCAGAAGAAGCAATCGTTTACCGTTCTATATTCAGTTTATCGTTTTTTATTATTCTCGTATTCATTTTTGACGATACCCAACCAACTGCTACTCCCAAGGTTTTTGGCCTAAATATTTGGTTGTTTACTATCCTCATCAGTTGCCTTAGTTATTTCGGGTTGTATTTCTTTAATTTAGGGTTGAAAGAGAAGGCAACGGGACTTGTTGCAACAGTTTCCACTACTTCTTTTCTTTTCGGTCAATTTGCTGCCTTTGTGTTCCTTGGGGAGTCGTTTAATATTAATTTTATCATTCCGTTTTTCTTGTTTCTCATAATGATTATTATAAGTGATTATCAATCACTTAAGAAGTTTAAAATATCGAAAGGCATACTTTACGGCATTCTTGCGGCAGCTTTTTGGGGGTTAACTTTACCGCTTTTGGCAATTCCGGCCAATAAATTGGGGTTTATTCAAACAGGTCTTATTCTTGAAAGTTCTGTATTGCTAATGAGCTTTCTAAGTTTACGTTGTCTATACAAACAAAAGCTCAAATGGATATCGTTCAAAAAACACGTACATTACTTCATCCTGCTTGGCTTGTTGGCCGGAAATGGCGTATTGTTCAATAATTTATCTTACACAAAAATTCCGGTACATATTGCAGGCGCTTTGAGCTCCAGTACACATATAATTACCATTTTCGCTGCATGGCTGTTGTTTAAAGAAAAACTTAAAATTCATCAATATGTTGCTGCATTAATTTCAGGAATAGCTATTTACTACATGTCAACAATTCTGTAATCATGAAAAAAATAATTAAACAAGCTATCGGCACAAAAAAACAGATTAAACAGCTTCAAAAAGAGGTGGAACAAAGATTTGGACAAAAAATCGAATCTAAAAATAGTAGTATTGCTCTTTATGAAGCTATTTTAAGTGAGACAGGAGCTTTCTTAAGTTATAATACTATCCGTAGATTTTTTGGGCTTGTGGAATCAAAGTCTCAAATTAGATTATCGTCACTCAACATTCTTGCTGCATATTGTGGATATGCTACTTTTGATGTTTTTGCAAATCAAAAAACTGATATCGACAAACAAGAGTTAAAGTTTAAACGACTTAAATTTCTTAAACCTGAAAATTTTGATATTGACACTATAATATCCCTATGTAAAAAGTATTATGGTTTTTTGGAGATTTACCTGTTCTTGGAACAATGTCTCATAATTGCACATTATCAAAATAACATAGCGTTTTTCAAAAAATTCTACAAGATTCCATATATCTTTAGTCTAAAGGCATTTAACAGAACAGCGTTATTTGATATTGCCAACCTTTATGCTCATTTAATTGACAATTACGATGAAAATGTTAAAAGAGAAATTCTATCTGAAATTGGTGTTCAGCCAAATGCCAGGCGATTCTATTTTGAATGGTATGTTGATTTAAATAATATAAATAATTCCTATGGAGAAGCACTGGAGCAATATATCAAAAACAACCAAAAGCAAGATGCTTTGGTATTTTATCATGAATTAAAAGTATTTCAGGCATTTTTGAACAAAGATAAAAATAGAATTAAAATACATTTCGAAGAACTAATAAAGCATTATCCAAAAAATGATAGTAAAGCACACCCATTTTTAGCAGGGAGATATTTCGCTTCGAAAATATTTGTATTTAGCAAATTAAGTCAGAATGAAATGGGAATTATCGACAAAAAAATAATAGAAATTGCAGAAAAATCAATACTAAATGCTCAATTTTTCTTAATACCCATATTTCAAGCATTGCAATATTCAAACAATAATTCTCAAATGAGTATATTACTTAAAAAGCACCACAAATATTTTGTTTTACATGATTTATTAAGTGACAATTCTGTTAATCATATCAATATCTATTTAGCACAATCTGCTTTATATGATGGTAGAACAGAATTGGCAGAAAATTATA
>JAWOEM010000270.1:0-2896 GCA_046482785.1 Salinivirgaceae bacterium | reverse complement strand
CGAGCACATTGGAATTATCGGATAACTGCACAACCAGCGGATTCGGTGCCACGGTAAAATGTTTGACAAATTCGCGCGAAGTACCATCGGGCAAGGTTACTGTGGTTTTAATGGTGTAGCGTTGTGCATCGTCGTTTGCAAGCGAAGAAAACGCCACGGTAGCCTGTCCTGCATTATTCGTAGTATCGGTGTGTGTAGCTACTAGCTGATCATTACTAAAAAAGTGCCAATGCCTAAAAAACGACGACGATACCGTTATGGTGCTTTTCACCACAGCATTGGCAATGGCAGCACCTGCATACGATTCCACTTTCAATGGAAGTTTAACACTTTCACCCGGACGCACTAACTCAGATTTTTTACTCCACTCAACATTAAATGACGGACGTTTATAGTATTGAATTTCCACTCCGGTACTGCCATAAGGTGTGCGAATTAGCATTGTTCCGGGGCGGGTTTGCTCGGGTATTTGAAACATTCCGTGAAAACTACCATAATTGTTACTGGTAACTTTTTGCTCTTGTAGCACCTTATAATTGGTTCCCATAAGCGAAATACTCACATTTTCATTGGCTATAGCCTGATAATTATTGTCAGCTTGTAGGGCAATAATTCCTTTGAAGTGAATTATCTGGCCGGGACGATAAATTCGGCGATCGGTAAAAAGTTGCAACTTCTTATTTTCCTGACTCTCTCTACTACGTATATAATTTGAAGTAAAGTGAGTTACCAATGTATCGGCACCATTTGTAACCTGAATATAATCAACCCGTTGATTTCGCTCAATCATTGCAATGCCGTTGGTCACCGGTACTTTTTCTTTTACTACATACCGTTGCTCCCGCGTTTTATAATTGTACTCACGAACAACTAGTTCTACATTGGCCGAAGGCAATTGGTCGCCGGTTTTGGCATGTAAAATATGTAAAGCTGTGGCATCAGTTTCTGTTTTCACAATGCTGTTTATCGATGAAGCATTTACATAAAACGACGTTTCTGAGCCATTTCCTCCTTTGTCTTTTCGATAAGACGTTACTCGGATGTAATAAAACCCTTCCTGAAATTCGGGTAATCCATCGATGAAAGATTGATCAAAATACCCGTTTTGTTGGGGTACATCTATGGCATGTGTCCAGACATGTTCCAGATTATCGGTTTTAAGATCTGTTTTATTGACAAAATTGGCCATGTATGTAGAAGCTGAAACCCGGTAGGCTTCAATGGTAAGCGCAACCAAATTGCGCACATTAAACTTAGCAGGAATCAATTGGCGGGGAAGAACATTTTGGCTGAGCTTTACTTCAAGATCAGGGAGTTTTATTGAAGTGAGCAGCTCTTTGCATTTTATTGCTCCATAACTTTTGGGGTATTGTTTCAAGCCTGTTTCGCATAACTCAATAGCTTTTTGTTGCCACTCGTGGGCTTTTCTCAATTGTTCTTTTTGCGCATGCATTTGGGCATAACCGTTATAAATGTCGGCCAAGCGTGCCGAAGCCAAGCTCATGGATGGCGATGAGTATTTCGCCAGCGGTTTTAACGCTTTCTCATAAAGGTGTAGCTTTACAAACCGATCGTCTTTATTGAAAAGCTTCTGGAGACGCTGCAAGTTAATGTGATTGACCAATAATTCATCTGATTTGGCCTGATTTTTTAGTAACCGTGCATAATAATTGGCGATTAAGTAATTGGGGTGACTATCATTGGCCTTGGCATAATGATTCGTGAATTTTTGTACCGGTGCATAAAATGCATCTTCACCAACGATAAAATCACCATCAAATGTCGTTAGAGCTTCAATACCCGACAGAAGAGCGTAATCGCTCACTTTACGTGGAATTACATTGTCGAGTTTATCGATGTTGCCTAAAAATTGTATTTCCTTTTCAGACAGGTTATCGTTTCCATCTAAGGCAAGTATTGCGTTGATTTCGCGGTTAATTAATTTCCAAATATCGTACTTTGACCACAGTGCGGGATCTTCATTCAAAATATTATCGTGAATATTATCTGCCAGTTGGCGCTTATGCTGATTGTAATATGTGGCGTATCCTTGAATTTTATAAATTCGCAAAAGCGCTTCGGTTCGCCCAAACCCATTACCAATATGCTCATCGAAGCGTTGAAGAGCATCTTTAAACGTTTCGAATCCAAACCACCGATTTGCAGAAATCTCAATATCAACGGCTTTAACAAAAATAATATCGCGATCCTGCCTTCTGGCCTCTTCCTGAATTTCGATAGCTAATGCTACGGCTGACTTAAATTTCCGCTTTTGTTCAAGACTTTTTGCTTCTTCAAGCATTTGGTTTAGGTCATTATCGGGCTCGCCCGACCATAAAAATCCAAAGAAAGGAATAAGCACTAACCACAAAATTGATTTCATAATACACTGAGTTTAATAAATAAAAAACGATATTAACAAATATCGCAATACTGCGTTTAAAAACGAAATTCTTGCAGGTAAAAGTACTTAAAAAGGGGTTTGTTGATATTATTGAGAGAAATGGTATTGGCTACAGAGCCATGTTATTGCTGAATTCCGTAAAAAATTAATTTTCAAGGGGTAAATCCTTACAAAAATTCAGGTCTTTAGTGATTAACAACTGAACTCTATTACAATATCACCTCTAGGAGGCTTTTTTTGCTAATAATTATTCGGCAGCTCTTCCTTCTAATTCTGAGATAAGTATAGGTAGCGTTTGATACTCTTCTTTGGCGTTTTTTCAAATTCCTGATCGTAAAGGACTATTTTGGATATCGCCATATAAGACGGGAGTTGGTGATTAATGTTTTTCTGATTAATCTGCATTTCTTGTTGCAGGGTTTCCTGTGAAATATTATGGGCTTCAGCAGTTTCCAAATCCGGTACAATTAAGGCATGAAGCTTCCCCTGTTG